>JAFSHJ010000004.1 GCA_017440425.1 Oscillospiraceae bacterium
GAAAAGGGGGAGATTCCACAAGAGGGGGAAATCGCTCACGCAAAGGGATTTCCCCCTCTTTGGTGCGCTTTTGCCTACTTTTATCGCAAAATAAAAGTAGGCTCCCGCCGAGCAGGCGAAGACTACACGCTTAAAATGATTAGGTTAACATAACTTGCAGTTGCCGTTTAAAATGTTTTTTGAAAATTATTTTAAAACACAAGTGCAAACTGTTTCCGTTTAATCAGTCAAAAAGTTAAGCTTTCGCCTGTGCGAAAGAGCCATTTAAGGGAAGAAACCCATTGCGTGAGTTTCTTCCCTTAAAAATCCCATCTTCCGCCCGCCGGACAACGGCGGGGATCCCCCGCTGGCATATTCGCGGACGAAACCAACGCTTCGCTTATGGTTTCTTAAAATTCAAAATCGACAAGTGCCTCTCCGCGGAGTTGGCTCTTTTGTTTTAGCCGCGGAACATAACGGGATTGCAAAGGACAAGTCCCTTTTGCGTAGCCGCACGGTGGGCAAGAGGGTGCAGTGCTTGTTAAACATCAGGTGCGCTTCTCGCCAAGCTTGCGCTTGGCTGCGCTGCCGCGCAAACAGATGAAAGATAAAAACTTTGAGATGTTATACCTCTTTAATTCTTTGTGGGAACACGGGAGGAAAGTTCCGTCCGTGATAGCAAATTAAGGCAATGTTCTGCACCGCAATTTACCACAAACGCCGAAACTGCAGCTATAATGCCGAAAACGGCATCTCCCCACGATTCCCTCCGTTGGAATTGTAAGGTTTTGCTCACAGCAATTTCCATTGACTCTGCCTGCCCCGGAAAGCTATAATACAAGCACAAGGGAAAATGACAAAACGAAAACGAAAGATTACATAATAACAACTTCCCTTAAAACGGATATCGGAGAGGATCCGAAAACCACCAAACGGAGGAACTTATTATGAAAAAACTGATTGCGATGACCCTCGCAATGGTGCTTGCCTTTGGACTTGCCACCACATCCTTTGCCGCCATCTATAACGGCGGTCAGCTCCTCAACGATACTCTCAGCGATGAGGAAGCCATCTACCACGTCAGCAACATCGACAGCTACGACACGCTTAAAATGTGGGCATATTTCGACGGCGACCAGCAGTCCCAGACCTACACCTTCCGCGATGAAAACGATCAGCCCGTCTATCTCACCTACAACGACGAGCCCGTGAAATACAGCGGCAGCAGCACGGGATACAAGATCACCAACAATGCCAAATACATCTCTTCCATGTCCTTCTCCTTTGTTCCCGGCTGGTTCAAGCCCGGTGAAGACGGAAAATACATCTCCTGCAACGCAGGCGACGAGGGTGCGGAGCAGCTCATCGGCGGCATTAGCATCAGCGTCACCCCCACCGACCTCGTCATCTCTCAGGACGTTACCGTGAACGGCTACTTCTATATGTGGGACAACGTGGCGGCAAGCACCGAATATCTCAACGTGTGCTATTTTGAAATTGAGCTGCGCAACCACTATGTTGCCAACGGCGACATTGCAAATGCCGTTGCAATGAACCGCAACCTGATAATCTACCGCTACCACAACCGTGCGGAAAACAAGACCGATCCCGCATACGTTGTCAAAACCTCCCAGTTTGCCACCGTTACAAAGGCTCTCACACCCATCACCTTTGAATATGAGGGACTTTGCAGCATTGAGATCCAGGATGCAATGATCCAGGAGGGCATAAACTTCAAATACAACCAGGATATCTCCAACGATATGATCTATGCCAACCCCAAGGCAAAGATGTATGCTCTCAACTTTATGTCGGAACAGACCCTGCAGTCCGATGCGCTGATAACCATCACCGATGAGATCGCTCCCGAGCTTGGCTACAACACCACCGACAGCTCCATGCCCGTATATTATTACTACTCCAAGGACGGCACCTCCTACCAAAAGGTGGGTTCCGGCAACCTCAAAGACGGCGAACCCGCTTTCCTCGTCTCCAAAGGCAATCCGCTGGGATATCTGCTCATCACCGATATGGAGATAGCCTCCACCAATGCGGATAACGATGTCCCCGCAGATAACGGCAGCAAAGACAATGCCTCCACCGGCGGCACAGATGCTGTCAGCGTTGCGGTGGCTCTTGCCGTTGTGTCTCTCGTTGCCATCGGCGCTGTGTGTGTTAAAAAAGTTTCCGAATAAGCCTTGAATTTATCCCAATCCCGTTCCTCCTGCTCTCCGAGGGGTAACGGGATTTTATTTTGAAACTTTTCACGGTTTTTGCTATTGTTTGATGTCTTTTTATCTGTTATAATGAACTCAAATTGTATTGCATTTTTTTGAAAGGACATACGACTATGCTTGACACCGCAAAATGGATAAGCTGCGGAAAGCAGGGCGTTGAATGCCCCACTTTTTCCTATAGCTTTAAAAATGACAGAAACATAAAATCCGCAGTTCTCACCATCACCTCCGCAGGTGTTTATGAGGCAAAACTCAACGGAAAGCGTGTTGGAGATTTCTATATGGCTCCCGGCTGGACAGACTACAAATTCCGTCTGCAGGTGCAGAGCTACGACATCACCGATATGCTCTGCGGTGACAACTCCATCAGCGTTGTTGTGGGCACCGGCTGGTGGAACTGCCTCGGCATTGCAAGAGCCCGCTGCCCCGAGCTCCCCGTAATGCTGCTCGCAGAGATCGAGCTCACCTATGCGGACGGACGCACCGTCGTCATCGGCACGGACAGCAGCTGGAAGACCACCGACAGCGCCATCCGCTATGCAGATATGTATAACGGCGAGACCTATGACACCAACTTTGAGGATTATACAGAGCTTCCCACCGTTGAGATGGATTTTCCCAAGCACCAGCTTATTCCCCAGCAGGGCGAAAAGATAATCTTCCACGAGAGACTTAAGCCCGCCGCTGTTTTTACTACCCCCAAGGGTGAAAGAGTCATCGACTTCGGTCAGGAGATAACCGGCATCATTGAGCTGAAGCTCAATGCCAAAAAAGGCGACGTTGTTGCAATGGACTGTGCCGAAATGCTGGATAAGGACGGCAACGTATACAACGAGAACTACCGCTCCGCAAAGTGCACCATCACCTACATCTGCGCCGACGGCGAACAGACATGGCACCCTGCCCTCACCTTCTACGGCTTCCGCTATCTCCGTCTGCTTGACAACAGCATCGATATAACCGCCGACAACATCACCGCCATTGCGGTCTATTCCGATATCAAGCAGACCGGCCGGCTGAACTGCGGCGTTCCCAAGCTCAACCGCCTCTTCGACAACATCTTCTGGAGCCAGAAGGACAACTTCCTTGACGTTCCCACCGACTGTCCCCAGCGCGACGAGCGCCTCGGCTGGACCGGCGATGCCGAAGTTTTTGTCAAGACCGCCTGCTACAACTTTGATGTGAAGCGTTTCTTCACCAAATGGCTGGACGACATGATGGTGGATCAGCGTGAAAACGGCGGTATCCCCCACACCGTTCCCGACGTGCTGAACAAAATTGAGGATCAGATCATCGGCACAAGCTGTGCCTGGGCTGATGCCGCAACCATCTGCCCCTGGGAGATCTATCTCCACTACGGCGACAAAGAGCTGCTCCGTCACCACTTCCCCATGATGAAAAAATGGGTGGATTGTGTCTGCAAGATCACCAAGACCCCCAACATCTGGACCGGCAGCTTCCACTTCGGCGATTGGCTGAGCATGGATGAAAACACCAACAAGGATCTGATTGCAACCGCCTACCATGCATATTCCACAGAGCTTGTCTGCAAGGCAGGAAAGGTGCTTGGCGAGGACGTCTCCGAATATGAGGCTCTTTACGCAAGGATCGTGGAAAACTTCCGCAGCACCTTCCCCGTTTACAACACTCAAGCAGAGTGCGTTGTTGCCCTGCGTTTCGGTCTTGCCGCCGACCCCGAGGCTGTTGCCAAAAAACTTGTCGAGCTTGTTCACGAGAGAGAGGATACCCTTTCCACCGGCTTCCCCACCACCCACTATCTGCTCTACGCCCTCTCCGAAAACGGCTACACCGACCTTGCCTACACCCTGCTTCTGCAGGAGAAATTCCCCTCCTGGCTGTTCTCCGTCAACCAGGGCGCGACCACCATTTGGGAGCACTGGGACGGCTTCAAGGAGGACGGCACCTTCTGGAGTGCAAGCATGAACTCCTTTAACCACTATTCCTTCGGCTCTGTTGCGGAGTGGGTATATGAAGTTGCGGCAGGCATTCAGCGTGTTGAAGCTGCCCCCGCCTTTGAGGAGATCCGCATACACCCCCATCCCGACCGCCGTCTTGGCTGGCTGGATGTTACCGAAAAGACCGCCAAGGGCGATATCCGTGTAAAATGGAGCTACAACGACACCGACATCAAAAACACCGCTTCCGAAGTTCGCTATGA
>JAFSHJ010000178.1 GCA_017440425.1 Oscillospiraceae bacterium
CTGCCGAACTCTCTTCCGCCCTCTCTATGCACAGCTACGGTGTGACGGATGTGGTTTATGAGGATGGCAGATATTCATTCAGCATTGTGGCTGGAATGAATGCACCCTATGTTGCCGTAAGTGAAAATATGCAGCTGTTCATCAAAGAATCTTCCGCTGCCTTTTTTGGAAAATCCCTTGGAACAATGAAAAAGTTTGAGCTGACCAAAGACAACTTTGACAAGCTGTTTGAGGATGATGATGGCTGGCATTCCACATTATCTGCCGCAGCTCTTCGCAAAAACAACGAAGCCGCCTATCAGCTGCTCTATGATAACGATGTTCTCTATTACCTTTTGCAGCAGAAAAACGGCGATATCTATCTGACCTACGCTCATTATTACGATGACACCGAGCAAACCGCCACCCACATCCGCTGGCTGATGAAGCTGGACTATGTTTTGAGTGAAGATACGGGCAATATAGCCGTTTCCGGCGAGAATATAGTTCCCGTCATTGTTCTGCAATCTCCTGTTAACGAAGATCTACTTAAATACGCTGCCACACTTGTGCATTGGCTGGAGATAGACCCCGACGACGTAAGCTTTGTGCCATTCTCTCTTTTCTGCGACGGCGATGAGCTGTTTGGACACTTCAACATCTATGACGCAGAAACGTTGGAACGTCTTGATTATTTTGTTCCGTCAGGTCTTTCACCCCAGACATACATTTTCCAGGAGGCGGAGCCCGGCAGAGATTACATTATAACAATGACCTACTCACCCTTTGCAGACGGTGATCAGCAGGATGTCTATGTTTTCGGTGCAAAGCTGCCCGACCCCGATGCTCAACCGGAGGAAGACAAGCTTGAAACAGCAATTTCAAAGGCTGTTCTGGAGCACTACAGCAGCACCAAACCCGATGGTCTGCTGAGTGTTGAGGCACATAAACTGCTTGGAAAGGAAGAGTTCAGCGGCACACCGCTGAAAGGCGAAACCGCCCACGTAAACAGAGAAACTGTGTATCTTCTTGTGCTTCACCAAAAATACAGTATATACGGCGGCCGATTAAACGAGGCCGGAGGAAGTTATATTCCAACGGCCATCACTTTTGGTGTTGACGAAAACGGCAACTACACTTTGCAAGAATATTGGGAGCCGCGGGATGGCACTTATTATGAGAAGGATATTCGTGAAAAATTCTTTGAAGATGTGGCAGACGATGCCTTGAACAGTCAGGACTATATTGATGCGCTGCAGGAGGAAGTGTTGAAAAAAGCTTACGATTATTTGAACAGCACCGTTGATTTGAGGGTTAATATAGATGAGCTTTTTGAAAGACTTTGTTCCGATATAAACACCGCCGGATCCTCTCCCGAAGAATATATGGAAAAATATCCGTTAAGATTTAAAGAGCTTATCGGATACGGCGAAGCTACTTTGCGCTACTGCTTTGAAGAATTTGTAAGCGGTGAAAATGACAGCACCAAAACGGAGCTTATGTCCCTTGTCTGTCAAAAAATTTCCGAGGAAATGGGCGAAGCACTGCTGATAAACACGGCAAACCCACAGAATATATCCGGAACAGACTGGTTTGACGCACTTCATGGCAACGCCTTAACACTTCATGATCAATTTCCCGAAGAATATTTGGCAAAACATTATCCTATCTCCTATATCCTTCTGCAGGTTATAGAAAAAACCGCAGACAACTAAAATAAAAACCTCAGAGCATTGGCTCTGAGGTTTTTTAGTTACATTAATTTTACGGTCTCTGCGGGCAGCGGAAAACATCTTTGAAGCAAAGGAAGTCAAATTCGATTTTGAATTTATCTGCTTCGGCCTCTGCAAACTTTACAAGCTCGTCGTAAACGACCTTTGCAGCTTCGTTGTCCTCTGCGAGGTAGCAATTATACATTCCCTTGTTGATCTCTCCTGCAAACAACAGCACTTCCCAGTTCTGTTTGATGTTTACATCTGTGGCTGCGGCAAGCTTTTCTTCCGCAACCTTTTTGAAATCATCTATGATCTCTATTGTTTTGATCATTCTGGCTCTTACAGCTTCGGAATAAACATCCTCTGTACCGTGTCTTCTTGCGCCTTCACAGTTGTAAGCAGCGAGAGACTTGATATATTCTTCAACCAACTTGCCGTCTTCGCCAAACTGATTCCGGAAAAGCTTATCCATTATCTCATCAAATGCGATCTCTTTGTTCCACAAAGTTGCCGCCATAACGTTCATTCCCAATGCTGTGGGCATATAGTTGCGCTGGTTTTGGCAGCTTACAAGACCGTTCATTGTCAGCGGCTCAAAGGTTCTGATATCCTGATGCAGCACCTTGGCAAGGTCGTAGCCTGTGAGATCAAACAAAAATTCAACGCAATAATGGTAATCAAAGTCGAAGCTGTCGCCGTCAAATGTGGGGCGCCAATCTTTGAAATAGGAAAGGTGCTCTGCGATGTCGATAACTTCGGCAGCCTGATGGTTGAGATGATAAGGAGGCAGCTTCATCGGCATATCCACCTCAAGAGAGTGGGTGAAATCTCTGATAAAGGGTGCAAACATCATTGTGAAGCGGTCTTTGTTCTTCACTCTCTCCTGCACGGGAGCCCAAACCAAGCCGGAATAGATGAGGAAAACAACCTTGGTGTCAATGTTGTTTTCGGTCAGCTTTTCATCCAGACGGTTGAGCATCTTTACATAGTGGTCGGAAGAATGGAGCTTGGAGCAGTTTTCGCACTCGCAGTTGTTGTTGCCGCCGTCTGCCACCCAGAAGTGTATGTAATCGACTTCGGGATGCTTTATGCAGTAATCCAGAATGTTGTCGGTCATGATCTCCACAACTTTTGGATTGGTATAGCAGAGGTTGGTGTTCAGGGGGTTGTGTCCCCAAAACTCACGTTTACCGTTGACAAGAGCCAGCATCTCTCGCTGTTCTTCGGTTATGGATTCCGGCTCGGTGTGTATCTCATGCTTATCTATGCCCATTGCAGCGCAGGTCCAGCCGTGACCCACATCGTGGAACAAAAGACTTCTCTTGACAATTTCATCTCTGATTATAGCACCCATACCCTCAACTTCTTCGCCTGTGAGGGTGTGGCCTTTAATGTTGGTGTAATAGCGACGAACAAAAACGCTGGGTTCAAGGAACTGCAGGAAATAGGCATTCATAGAAACTTTGGGCAGCCAATCCAGCAGATCGACCAATCCCTCCTGATATACCGAACCTTCTATGCAGATTCCTCTGTGGCGGTAAGAGGCTTTTTCTGTGATATTCAGCTCGTTGACAGGCAAAACATTTGGAATTACCTCACCGTTTTTGCCAGGCTTGGTGAAAGCAAATCCGTTTTCACGCAGAAAACGGTATACCGCAATGAGAAGTGCTCTGGCATTTGTTCCTGCAATAACACCGCAATAGCCCTTTGTAGAGATATAAATCGCATCGTCATATTTTACATCTTCCACCTGCGGCAGCTCTTTGTGTCCAACAACAAGCCAGATTGTGTTGTCTTCATTTTGGGTATATTCAGCAGTGGGAACAACGGGAAAATCGCTGCCGCTGTCTGCTGTTCTTAAATAACGGCTGAGTTCTTTTGCCGCAAACATCACTGTTCTTTTGGCTTTTTCGTCCAATCCGCCTATAATGGGTTTTATTTTGCAAAACATATTTCAAGCCTCCTTGAAAATAAAAATTTCTGATGGGTTTTCTTGAGTTTATTATATTAAACTCTCCCCCAAAATGCAATGTTTA
>JAFSHJ010000179.1 GCA_017440425.1 Oscillospiraceae bacterium
CCTGTGAGTGCGGAGATGAAGATGATGGGAACATAAGACATAAAGCTCAGGTTTTCTTCAAGATTCTTTCTGAACTCTGCCATTGTGT
Organism: Oscillospiraceae bacterium; assembly: GCA_017440425.1. Classification (GTDB taxonomy): domain Bacteria; phylum Bacillota; class Clostridia; order Oscillospirales; family Ruminococcaceae; genus SIG526. The sequence goes on from JAFSHJ010000179.1 coordinate 89, forward strand.
TGGTGTCTTTTTCCACAGCATCCCATTTGTTTACGGCGACGATGCAGCCTTTGCCCTGCTCATGGGCATAGCCTGCAACCTTGGAATCCTGCTCGGTGAAGCCTGTGGTGGCATCAATGACGATGACACACACGTCTGCACGGTCCACTGCCATATAGGAGCGCAGAACGCTGTATTTTTCAATTATTTCATCTACGCGGCTCTTTCTTCTTATGCCTGCGGTATCGATGAACACATATTTACCGTATTTGTTTTCCACCTCTGTGTCGGTGGCATCTCTTGTTGTGCCCGCAATGTTGGAAACAATGACCTTCTTCTCGCCCGCAACACGGTTGACAAGTGAGGATTTGCCCACGTTGGGCTTGCCGATGATGGCTACCTTGATCTGATCGTCCTCATATTCTTCACGGGATTCAAAATCGATATATTTGAAGCACTCGTCCAGCAGGTCGCCCGTGCCGTGACCGTGCACGGAGGAAACTGCTATGGGATCGCCCAGGCCGAGGTTATAGAACTCGTAGAAATCGGGAGGAAGCTCGCCCAAAGAGTCGCACTTGTTTACACAGAGCACGATGGGTTTGCCGCTCTTCTGCAGCATATTCGCAACTTCCATATCGTTGGCGGTGACGCCGGAACGGATATCTGTGACGAGGATGATTACGTCTGCTGTGTCGATGGCTATCTGTGCCTGCTGACGCATCTGCGAAAGGATTATATCGCCGGAGAAGGGCTCGATACCGCCGGTATCCACCAAACGTATCTTTTTATCCAGCCACTCGCACTCGGCATATATTCTGTCGCGTGTTACACCGGGTGTATCCTCCACGATGGAGATGCGCTTGCCGGTGAGCTTGTTGAAAAGTGAGGACTTTCCCACGTTGGGGCGTCCGACTATTGCTATTATAGGTAATTCCATAATTTACAAACCGTACCTCTCTAAAAATGCTTAAACCAAAACATTAAAACAGAGTTTTGTTCTCTTTATTTTGCTGTGTTTTACCACACTATGCCAAGGAATGCATCCAGCAGCTCTGCACCGTCGTTTTCCACGGTGCGCAGCGTTGTGCCAAGCTGCTCGCAGACTTCCTCTCTTGACACATCGTCAAGGAAAACGTCCTGCTCGTGACGGAGCATTACCGAAGGTATCAGCAGCTCATCACCAATGTCTCTTCCCCTGAGCTGTGCTATAAGATCGCCGCCCGTGACAAGACCTGCCACCGTTACGGTGTGACCGAAAAAGTCGTTGACGATGGGCACCACCTCTACGGTGAGTCCCTCATACTGCTTCATCGCCATTGCCGCAAGCTCTTTCATCAGCGGTGCTGCCGCAACGCCGGTTGCAAGGGTGACTTTTCTCGGCTTTTCAAGGGTATCTCCGCTTTCCGCCGCACGGGAAAGCTCCTGCGAAAATTCCTGCTTGGTCAGCGCTATCATTCCGACGCCGTTGGCAAGCTGCGGAAACTCTTCGTAGTAGTCTGCATCGGGAATGGGCTGTCCCGCTTTGAGGAAAAACTCATCGGAGGGATAGACCAGACGTGTGCCGAACTCCTTAATAAAATTATCGCTCAATTCCTGCACAATGTCAATGACATTTTGTGCTGTTTTTTGTGAATAACTTTCGAGGGGATACAGTCCCTCTCTGTGTTTGGTGAGGCCCACCGGCACGCAGGCAATGCTTTCCACCGCCGGATAGAGCTTTGCAAGGTCGGTTATGGATCTTCTCAGCTCTTCGCCGTCGTTTATTCCGGGACAAAGCACCAGCTGGGTGTTCATTTTAAGCCCCGCATCCGCCATCATCCGGAGATATTCCAGCGAATCTGCCGCGTGGGGATTTTTCATCATCATCACACGCAGCTCCGGGTTGGTGGTGTGCACCGACACGTTGACGGGACTTATGTGCATCTCGATAAGCCGTTCTATATCCCGCTTTTGGAGGTTTGTGAGGGTGACGTAGTTGCCGAACAAAAAGGAAAGGCGCTCGTCGTCATCCTTGAAATAGAGGCTCTCTCTCATGCCGTGGGGCAGCTGATCCACAAAGCAGAAGATGCATTTGTTTTTGCAATGGTGCTGTTTATCTATAAGATAGCTCTCAAATTCCAATCCGAGAGGCTGATATTCTTCTTTTTTAATGTTAAGTTGTCTTTCCCCGCCCGCTGTTTCAACGGTTATGGCGAGGGTTTCTTCCATTGTGTAAAAATCGTAGTCAAGGACATCGTTTATCTCGTGTCCGTTTACGCTTATAAGCGCATCTCCGGGGCGCACTCCTGCCTTATATGCAGGAGAGCCTTTTTCAACACCGATACACTTTACCATCCTCGCACCTCTTTCCCCCGTTAAAGAAAAAAGGAGGGGTTTCCCTCCTTGATCCCGTTTTCCTGCTGTCCGATTTCAATCAAGGAATCGACAAAAGGCCTGCATTAGTCTTGTTACACACGACTGAGCAAGCCTTGATCGACCTGTTTTTACCAAGCAGCTTATTCAGCGTTTACCTTGATAACTTCCTTGCCTTTGTAGAAACCGCAGTTAGAGCAAACTCTGTGGGGCAGCTTAAGCTCGCCGCACTGGGTGCATCTGCTGAGAGTGGGAGCCTGAAGCTTCCAAACGCTGGAGCGTCTCTTGTCGCGTCTTGCTCTTGAAACTTTACCCTTGGGTACTGCCATGTCCTGCACCTCCTTCTATATTGACCGTCGTTATTTTAACAAATCTTTTAAAATAGCCAGCCTTGGGTCTGTATTATCACTTTTGCAGCCGCAATCAACTTCGTTGAGATCTTTGCCGCAGATACCGCATAATCCTTTGCAGTCCGGCTTACACAGATACTTCGACGGCAGCTCAAGCAATACATCCTCGCACGCCAGTGCCCCGAGGTCTAAAATCCCATCGGGAACGAGAACGAAGCCTTCGCTATCGTCATTATGAAGCGTTCTCTCGACCATATGCTCAAATTTGTAATCGAAATGCGCTGTGCACTCTTTTAGGCACCTGTCACACAGGTAGGTCATATGACATTCCGCGCTGTATCGGAGAGTTACTATCCCCGATCTGTTTTCGATCTCGCCTTTGACTTTGGCATTCGAGAGACCCTCGACCCTAAGCTCGCTGAAATCAACTTCACCGACAAACGGTATTATCTGTCCTTCGTTTTCAAAAAGCTGCTTAATGTCGATCTGCATTACAATCTCCTCATAACGGCTGTGCAAATGTGGCTTAGTCCTTAAATCAGGACATAGCTATGCCACATACCCACGCTACTCAAAATATTATACTCTCCGTTTTAATATTTGTCAATATATAAACGGAAAATTTTATTTAAAAAAGCGGAAATCAAAGCACGAAAAAATTATACAAGATGTCTTATAAGGCTTTCCTTCTCGCCTTCCAGCAAATCTATCACGGGAAGCTCCACCATTGTGTAGCAGCCTGCCTGCTGGCGGGTGGTTGCTCTTGCGCAGGCAACCATGACCTGACCTGTGAGTGCAGGGTTGTTTATCTTCATATTAAACTCAAAAAGCTGGTTCTGTGTGCAGCCGGAAACGCCCTTGCGGACAAGGTTTACACCGTGTCCCATATCCAGCAGAGCGTCCACATCGTCAACTGCGATGACGTGTGTCTCATCGTTGATGAAATAGGGATCGCTCTTGATGGAAGCTGCAACTGTGTTGTAATCTGCACCTGCTTCAAGCTCGATATAGACCATTCTGCGGTGGATGCCTGTACCTGTGGGAATGGTCATGGAAAGAGCCTTCTTGACCCCTTCCTTGCCCTTTACGGCAACGGTGTGGCCCATGCTCATGCCGGGACCGAAGTTAGTATATGTAATGCCTTTGGGTGCTGCTGCCTGAAGAAGAGCTCTCACAACGGAATCGGAGCCGGGATCCCAGCCTGCGGAGATGACGGAAACTGCGCCGTTCTCTTTGGCTACCGCATCAAGAGAGCATTTGAGATCCCAGATGCCTGTGTGGATATCGTAGCTGTCAACGGTGTTGATGCCCATTTCCAGATATTTTTTTGCCTGCTCGGGCACGCTTCTTGTGGGTGTGCAGAGGATGGCAACATCCGGCTTTTCATCAAGCTCTGTTACGTCAGCAACAACCTTAACTCCCATTATCTCTTTTTCTTCGGGGTTTCTGCGGATAACCGCCAGCAGCTCCATATCTCCCGCTGCTTTAACGGCTTCGATGGCATATTTGCCCACGTTTCCGTAACCTACCACTACTGCTTTTATCATATCAACGCCTCCTTAACCGATGGTTTGCCGATCTCCGACCGACTTGCTCACCGACATAAATATCACTCTTTTTACTCTGTTATTATACCAAACACAACTCAAAAACACAACTATCAACATCCACAAATCTGCGGGCGTCAGAAAAAAATTTACGGCATTGAAAAACAAAAATAAAGGCAATACGGCCTCAAGCTGTGACACTTGAGAGCCGTATTGCCCCGTGGTTACTTTGATGGTGTTTTAGTGGTGTTTTATATGGTTTTAAGGAATTATTCTTTTTTATCCTCTGCGGCGGTGTTCAGCTTTTCCATTGCCTGCAGTTTTTTCTGCTTTCTCTTTTTAGCGCTTCTGCGGCAGAGCAGGACGATGACGACAACTATGATTGCCAGCATGATGAGGAAGGGCAATGCGGAGACAAAATCAAGCAGCATATCGCCCCAGAAATCCACGAAATTATCCCAGCCGTTGGTGAGTCGGCGGAGCAGTTTTTCGCCGAAGGAGAGCTGTTTGATGGGTTCGGGACTGTATTCCACGACCTCTTCCATGCGCACGGTGACGGTGGAATAGCTGACCTGATCGCTGAGCACCTTGAAGTTGGTCATATAGCTCTCGATGCGGTAGCGCACGTCGGAGAGCTGATTTTCTATCTGCAGTATCTCATCTATGGTTTCTGCTTTTTCAAGAAGCTCAAGCAGACGGTCTTCCTGCACTTCAAGGGATTCGATGCGGGCCTTGAGATCGTAATACTGTGATGTCACGTCGGAACGAGTCTCGTAGCTGTAGGAGATGTTGCCCACATCGCTGAGAGCGTTGGTATACTGGGTGTATTTCTCTGCGGGGATCCTGATGGTGACGGTGCAGTAGCGGGAATCTCTGCCGTATCCGTTCAGGCTGGTGCCGCTGTAATCGGACTGGGAAACATAGCCGCCCATCTGCTCGGTCATCTCCAGCAGCTTTGCGTAGCTGCTTTCGTATTCCTTGGTCTCGATGTTATATTCGGCTTTCATTATGATCTTGCGCTCTGTGTGGGTCTCTCCCACCATACCGTCGGATGCAACACCGTCGTTATATTCGCCTTCTTCAAACTCCACGTCGGCCATTTCATCCTTGGCTTCTTCTTCAACCCACATATCGTCGGTGGTGGTGTTTGAAGAATATCCCGGTTTTTCCGCTTCCGGTGCTGCCTGGTCGTAGCTTGCTGCAGCGCAGCCGCCGAAAAGCATTGCAAAGATAAGTGCGACAGCTAAAACAAACATTGCTTTTTTGCTCATTGTCTTTTTCATTTTTTGCTCCACCTTTCCGTTATTTTGGGGATCTGTAGAATAAGTGCGCCGTTGCCCCGGATTTACTGCATATATTTTAATTTTTTTATATTTTTCTCTTTATTCTTTCCTGTGTCTCTAAACTAAAATTATATGACTTTAAACTAAATGCAATTTTCTTAAGAATCTGCTATAATAATAACATATTAATGTAAATTAGGCAAGTATTTCTATAACTGCCGTAACAAAACATAAAGGAGACATACGATCATGAAAGTTAAAGCTTCCACCCCGAGCAGAATATGCTTGTTTGGCGAGCATCAGGATTACCTTGGTCTTGAGGTCATTGCTTCAGCTATCAATCTGCGTTTCAGCGCTCAGGCAAGCGACCGCGACGACAATATCCTTGCCATCGACATCCGCGATTCCTCCGTAAGCGAACTCGGACAGAAAAACGTAAACAATCTCTATCAGCACTACGAAATAGACCTTTCCAAACCCATTGTGTTTGACCAGAAGCG
>JAFSHJ010000180.1 GCA_017440425.1 Oscillospiraceae bacterium
GGTGTCGTTTATATCGGCATAATAGTTTATCGTTACGGGAGTGACAATGTCGTGGTTATAGTTGGGAGTGCCCATGCCTCTGTATGGCATAAGCACCTCGTTGCGCATGGATTCATACAGCAACTCAAAATCGATATCTTCTTTTTTGATTTCTTCGGCGTAAGGATAGGCATCTTCTTTAGCCTCAAACTCAAGCCGCAGCTTGCAGTTGGTGTATATGCTGGAAGAAACAAGTCCAACAGTAATGAGAAGAGAAGCTATGAGCAGGCACAATAATATTTTCGGAAGACGATTCAAAACTTTGACCTCCTTGCATCAGAATAAGATAAACAAAAAAGCGCACAAGCAAACTGAACTTCAGTCCGGCTTATGCGCAAATGCAAAGTGTTTTGATTCGACCTCTCCACAACGGCGGACGGCACCCAAAACGCGTTTGAAATAAACCGAACTGTCTGCGGTCAAAACAAATCATGTCGCTGCCTCCGTTCTCATTAAATTACAGAGATTTTGTGGTGTCTATAATTTTATTATACCAAGCGGAGAGTAAAGAGTCAAGTAACCGGCGGTTGCAAAAAAAAACAAAACTGCACCTCCCACTCGGAGAGGTGCAGTTGTTTGCAACTATGTGAAAATTAAAGAGCGGAGAGAGCGTCAGCATCTGCAACAAGTGTTACATCGGGATGCATCTGCAGGATGGAAGCGGGAACTTCGGGGGTAACGGGACCGTAAACAGCCTTCTTGAGGATCTCAGCCTTATCGGTGCCGGTGATGAGAAGAAGGATGCGTTTTGCACGGAGAATTGTGCGGATACCCATGGAAAGAGCACGCTTGGGAACTTCGTCAGCGCTGCTGAAGAAACGGGAGTTTGCTTCGATGGTGCGTGCGGTGAGGGTGATGCAGTTGGTGTCGCAAACAAAACGGTCGGAGGGCTCGTTGAAGCCGATGTGGCCGTTGTGTCCGATGCCGAGAAGCTGCATATCAACGCCGCCGAGGCTGTTGATGAGAGCTTCATATCTTACGCACTCTGCTTCGGGGTCTTCAGCCATACCGTTGGGAAGATGGGTGTTCTCGGGTTTGATGTTAACGTGATCAAAAAGGTTGGTGTTCATGAATTTGCGGTAGCTCTGCTCGTGTTCAGCGGGGAGACCTACGTATTCATCCAGGTTAACGGTTGTAACAGCGGAGAAATCAAGACCGTTCTTGCATTTCTCAACAAGATTTGCATACATTCCGCAGGGGGTGGAGCCGGTTGCAAGACCGATAACGCTGTCGGGCTTGAGGGTGATCTGTGCAGCCATAAGCTCGGCGGCAACGGCAGAAGCTTCGGCATAATCTTTGGTTCTGATAATTCTCATTGTATAACATCCTTTCGGTTAAATTTGCTTTTTTTATTATAACACATTTATATGCAAAAGTTAATATTTATTTCATGAAGAAGTTTTAGTAATAGGACAAAAATTTTTAAAATAAAGATAATTAAGGAGAAAAACAAGGCTAAAAAGGAGGAATAGCATGAACTGCCGTTTCAGCGAGCTCAGGTGCAAGGAAGTGATAAACGTGCGGGATGGGATAAAGATGGGTTATGTGGATGACATAGAAACAGACTGCTGCACGTCGGCGGTGACAGCCGTTATAATATACGGCAAGAGCCGTCTGTTCGGACTTTTGGGCAGAGAGGACGATTTGGTGATCCCGTGGAACTGCATCGAGATAATAGGGGAAGATATAGTGCTGATAAAGGGTGAATTCCGTGACCCGAGACGCAGCAAAAAAAGCCTGGGAGAAAAAATTAAAAACTGGTTTTAACAACAGGAAAACGAAAATAAAATTTATAAAAGAGACTATATTTCTCTGCTGTTTCCCTTGCGTTTTGACAACGCATTTGGTATAATAAAAATGTATAAGTATAAGCTTCAGCGCTTTGTAAGGATCAATATATTTTCGGAGGTGTTTGGTAATGATAGGCGATCTCCACTGTCACACAAGGATGTCGGATGGCTCACTTGGGATCGAGGAGCTCATCACCTATGCCAAGCGCGCCGGAATGGACTTTATAGCCATAACCGACCACGATACCATGGCTGCAGTGGACAGAGCGGCGGTGCTTGGCAAACGTCACGGAGTGCACGTCATTCCGGGTGTGGAGTTCTCCTGCAGAGAGCATAAAAGCGGATATAAAGCGCATATAATTTGCTATCTGCCCCGTTTTCAGGGAAGACTGGAGGGTGCCTGCTCCAAAATGTTGGGCGAGCGCATCCGTGCAGGCAATCAGGAGCTTCAGAACGTGATGAAGCTCTATCCCGTCACAACCGAGCTGGTGTCGAAATATTCCTCCCACAGCCGTGCCATCTATCGTCAGCACATTATGCACGCCCTTATGGAACTGGGTTACACCGATAAAATTTTCGGCGAGCTCTATGAAGACATCCTCGGCAAAAACGGACGCTGCAGAGTGGAAAAGCAGTATCTTGAACTGCACGATATAACCGAGCTTATACATCAGGCAGGCGGCATCTGCTGTCTCGCACACCCCACCCAGTATGCACCCATAGATCTGGCGGTGCAGCTGGCAGAAAGCGGCGAGATAGATGCGCTGGAAGTGGACAGCCGCAACAACAAGCCGGAAACAATGGATGAGCTGGCACAGCTTGCAAAGCAGTATAAGCTGATACGCACCGGAGGCAGCGATTTCCACGGCTTTTACACCAGCCGCCCCGAACCGATCGGGACATGTATAACCAAAACAGAGGGAATAACCGCACTTTTTGCGGCTGCAAATAATTTGAGAAGAGAATGACGGTTTCGGCTGCGCAGGTCGGGACCGGCTGCAACGGACGGGAAAGACCCGTTATTGGAGAGTGAGCGCTTTGAAGAATTTGCATTCACGAAACACAGAAGAAAACAACGTCCTGCACGAAGCTGACGACAGAGATATGAAGATCGTCGGTGCAGTAAAAGAAAAAACACCCGATGCAGGAGAGCGCGAAGCAGCGCTTTATGAAAAACACAGGGATAACGGCAATCTTAAAAAGGCATCCCGCCTTGGAAACAGACTTGCCGCAGAACTTTTGCGCAAAGACAGCGCCGCAATGATCGGCCGTGACGAGATGGAGAGCCTGCTGATGCTGCGAAACAGACGCATCCTCTTTGCTTTTGTTGCGGATATCACGTTGGAGCTGCAGACTCCCGATTCCATAATTGCGGAGTGTGCGCAGGATGCATTTTACGATTACATAAAAGACAACGACTCCGAGCTTTATGAATACATCGAGAATGCCAGCGAGTTTTCCATGTATCTTGCCTGCGGCCGCAGCAAAAAATCCGCTGCAGCAAGCATCGGAAAAACCTTTGCCAAGCTGGTGGAAATGCCGGGCAGAAGGCTCATCGAGCTTTTCGGCAGCGAGCTCTACGATTACTACTTCTATTTCTGCAGCAAGCTGATAAAAGAAGCGGGATTTTCCAAATAACATAAAAACAAAACCGCCCGAGGACGCAGCCGTCTTCGGGCATATTTATAAAAACGTCAAAAGGGGACAAGCCGGAATGAGCAGCATAGAAATTGCGGCTGTGACAAAAAACGAGGTCGCAGCGTTGGCTCAAATTGAAAAGGAATGCTTTGCCGATCCGTGGAGCGAGGATTCGCTGCTCTACGAGACGGAAAATCCGGCAGCGCATTTCATATGTGCCAAAGATGGCGGTACAGTGGCTGGATATATGGGAATGCATCACGTGCTGGATGAGGGATATGTTGCAAACGTGGCAGTCAGCGCAAAATACCGCCGCCGCGGCATTGCCTCTGCGCTGATAACCGCAATGCTGGAGGAGGCAAAAGGGCTGGGTCTGGCTTTTGTGTCGCTGGAGGTCAGGGTGTCCAACCTGGTGGCAATAGCTCTTTACAGCAAATTCGGCTTCGAAAACCAGGGCATAAGAAAAGGCTACTACGACCACCCGAAGGAAGATGCCATGATAATGACCCTCTATTTTGGAAAATAACGAACTAAAGTCTCCTTTGCGGGAGGCTTTTTGTTTGAGGTTGCTGTGAATGTATAGAAGGTTTTTTACTGTGCCCATCGGTTTAGAGGGAAGGCGTTGAAGATTGCCGAAGAGGAGGCAATCTTCGCAATGGGCGCACAAGAGAAGATGAAATATGGTGTTTTCCGGA
>JAFSHJ010000181.1 GCA_017440425.1 Oscillospiraceae bacterium
ACATTTCTCCCGCAGTTTCGGGATTTATCCTCAACGGTATTTGCTATATCATCGGCTGGCGGGTGCTGGGAAAAGGCTTCATCGGCTATTCTATCGTTGCCGGCGGCGGATTTTCGCTGTTTTATGCCATCTGCGAGCAGTTTGATCCGCTTTGGCCACAGCTTGCAGATATGCCTCTTGCAGCTTCGCTTATAGGAGCTGTGTTTGTGGGTGTCGGCGCAGGGCTTTGCGTGCGTGCGGGAGGTGCTCCAAGCGGTGACGATGCCCTTGCAATGAGCATCTGCAAAAAGACAAAATGGGATATCCGTTGGGCATATCTCATAAGCGATCTCGCGGTGCTTGCACTCTCTGCCACATATATAGACTGGAAACGTCTGCTGGTCTCGCTGCTGACGGTTATACTTTCGGGACAGATACTGGGATTTGTGCAGAAAATCGGTGCCCCAAAAGGAAAAAATGATTAACAAAAATGCCACAGCATAAGCTGTGGCATAATTTTTTGTGGCGGCGATATTATTCAAAAAGCATTGTCTCAACAAGAGAGTAGGCGAACATCCAATGCATCTCACGGGTGGGATGGTTGATGCAGTTGGAGAGAAGGTCGTTGGTGTTTACGCCGGCAGCATGGAGCTTCTTCCACTTTGCATAGCAATCGCAAACCTTAACGCCGTTTTTGGCTGCAACTTCACGGGCAGCGTCCATGAACTTATCCATAACACCGGTGGTCTGGTTGATGCTGCAGTTTTTGGCAACGCCTGCAACAACCTCGGGAGTGCGGGGATTTACCTCTGTGCAGACCATATTCGGGGTCATGAAGATGGCTTCGATGCCTTCTTCGTTGAGCTTTTTGAAGATATTGTCAAGTGCTGTGGTGTAAGCATCAAGGGGACCGCCGCTGTCGTTGAGTCCAAAACAGACAACAACGAGGTCGGGATTGTGGCGGAGCACGTCGCGCTCAAGACGTGCATAGCCGTGGGGAGCATTTCCGCCGCTGATGCCGGCATTTATAATATTGACAGGCATGTTGGGATAGAGGTGGTGGAGAATAGCGGAAACGTTGTTGTGATAGGCATAATCCTTGTCGTAGAATTCATGGGGTTCAGCGCCGGCAAAGCAGCCGTGGGTAACGCTGTCGCCAAGAAAAGCTATTGTAACATTGGGCTGGTTCCAAACGTCTTTGGCGGTAGCCGCAAATCTTTCAGCAATTTTCATATTACATTACCGTCCTTTGATAAGGTTTTGTTGGGTTCATTATATCAAAAGAAGGAGTGTAATTCAAGTGGAGAGTGAAAATTTAATATTGTATCGGTTGACATATTTTGAATCAAAATATATAATAAGATTAAAGAACACTTCGGACCGTCGTAGGACGGTTTATAAAATACAAGGAAGTTAGGTGCGGCTAACTTGATGCTGCACAAACATTGCGGAGGAGGAAAAACGTTGATGAAACAGTATACCGTTACCGGAATGAGCTGTGCTGCCTGCAGTGCACGGGTGGAAAAAGCGGTTTCCGCGCTTGATGGTGTTACTTCCTGTTCGGTAAGTCTGCTCACAAACTCAATGGGTGTTGAGGGGGATGTGTCCGAGCAGGCTGTTGTGGAAGCTGTGAAAGCGGCCGGATACGGTGCGGCACCAAAGCAAAACAGAAATATGAATACGGTCAGCCGAAATGCAGAAGAAGATCAGCTTGCAGACAGAGAGACACCGATACTCAAAAAGCGCCTGCTGTGGTCGTTGGGATTTTTGGTTGTGCTGATGTACTTTTCCATGGGACACACCATGTGGGGAGCACCGCTGCCAACATTCTTTGAGGGCAACCCCGTTGCAGTTGGCATAACACAGCTCATTCTTTCTGCAATAGTTCTGGTGATAAACCAAAAATTCTTTATAAACGGCATAAAGGGTGTGCTACACAAATCTCCCAATATGGACACGTTGGTCGCTTTAGGAAGCGGTGCATCTATGGTATACAGCGTTTATGCGTTGTTTGCAATGTCGGGTGCCCAGGCGGTGGGAGATATGGAGATGGCAAAGCACTATCTCCACGAGTTCTATTTTGAATCTGCCGCAATGATTTTGGTGCTTATCACCGTTGGAAAGATGCTGGAGGCCCGGTCCAAAGGCAAAACCACAAACGCACTTAAAAGCCTGATGAAGCTGGTGCCAAAAACCGCAACCGTCATGCGGAACGGCGAAGAGAGCGTGGTGCCCGTTGAGCAGGTTCGCATAGACGATATCTTTGTTGTGCGTCCGGGCGAAAACATCCCCGTTGATGGCGTTGTTATCGAGGGCGAGAGTGCCGTGAACGAGGCGGCACTTACAGGCGAGAGCATTCC
>JAFSHJ010000182.1 GCA_017440425.1 Oscillospiraceae bacterium
CAAAGCCTGCTTCGCTGCCCTTTCGCACCTCCGCCGTTGCGGCAAACATTCCGTTCACCGTCTGCAGCTTCGGCGCTTTGGCGCAAGCTTTAAGGGCGGACAGATTCAGCCGTGAAATGCCGTTGCCGATATCTTCAAACAACGGCTGCTCCCGGTTGGGTGCGACCTCCCCGTATTCCGCCTGCAGCCGTTTGAGCGCCCCATCACGGTCGGTGATGAGATGTCTGCCGGCAAACTCGTTTTGGTAGATAAGTTTTATCATATCCTGCAGCTGCGCAGAGGCTCTTTGAGATACCTCCCGCAGCAAAACTCTTTTGAGTTCGTTATAAGTACCTTCAGTCATTTGCGATAAATCCTGCCTTTTTAAGAAGCATTACGATGGGCGGAACGAGAACTATCTGCAGAACGATTCCCGGCACGGCATTGAGCACTGCACCGCCGATGAATATGCTCCAGCTGAACTCGCCGCCGCTGAGTGCCATCAGCGCCCATGTGACACCGCCCCATATCACCCTGCCGAGCACCATGGCTGCGATGAGCTCCACATATATCAGCGGATTTTTCTTTGGCAGTTTTTCATAGAGCAGACCGCAGAATGCTCCGTAAGCCGCCATCTCAAACGCCATTGCAATTGCCGTTGGAAACATTGGCGGCATTATCATTATGAGACTTCTCAGCAGCGGTGCGACCGCACCCACAGCCAACCCCCAGGGCCATCCGCAGGCAAAGCCGCAGATGAGCACCGGCAGGTGCATTGGCAGCAGCATATTGCCAAACTGCGGTATCTGTCCCGTTAAAAAGGGGAGCAGAAATGCCACCGCAAGCATAAGTCCCGAAAAAACGATCTTTCTTACAACTGTATTTTTCCTCATAAAAAACCTCCGTACAAACAAAAATACCGCCAAGACGAAAGCCCCCTGTGCGGGACTTTTGACGCCTTAGTGGCATCGCTGAATGATGTCAGGTGCGGATCATAAAAGCATTTTCTGCGGCTTGTGCCGCTGTTGATATGATTATAGCATTTTTTGCTGTCTTTAGCAACAAATTTTTTGCTCTCCCCTGCCTCCCTCGCTTTATTATCATATTTTTTGATGATAAAACAAAACAGAATGAAATCCTGTCTCGGTTTTTATGGTGCAAATTCGTTGCAAAAACACTGTTATCGTGATAAAATAGATATGTTATTTTAAATAAAGGGGTAATTTTATGATAAAGCTCTACGATCAGGGAGTTTTTGTTGCAAACGGAACGGAAATTCTTGCAGGCGGCAATGACGCTGCAGCTGCAAAGCGCGGAACGATGGCCTATTCCATCCTCACCGCACACAACACCTCCGGCAACGACGAAAAACTCCGCATTAAATTTGACGCACTCACCTCTCACGATATCACCTATGTGGGTATCATACAGACTGCCCGTGCCAGCGGTCTCACCGAGTTCCCCATCCCCTACGTGCTCACCAACTGCCACAACAGCCTCTGCGCCGTTGGCGGCACCATCAATGAGGACGACCATCTCTTCGGTCTCTCCGCAGCAAAAAAATACGGCGGTAACTACGTCCCCGCTCACCAGGCTGTTATCCACCAGTATATGCGTGAGATGATGGCAGGCTGCGGCAAAATGATCCTCGGCTCCGACAGCCACACCCGTTACGGTGCCCTGGGCACAATGGCTATCGGCGAAGGCGGACCCGAGCTCGTTAAACAGCTGCTCGGCCGCACCTACGACGTGGATATGCCCAAGGTGGCAGGCATCTATCTTGAAGGCACTCCCGCTCCCGGCGTAGGTCCTCAGGACGTTGCACTTGCAATTATCGGCGCTGTTTTTAAGGATGGCTTTGTCAAAAACAAGGTCATGGAGTTCATCGGCCCCGGAATCGCAGGTCTTTCCATGGATTTCCGCAACGGCATCGACGTTATGACCACCGAGACCACCTGCCTCACCTCCATCTGGATGACAGACAGCAAGACCGAAGAATATCTCGCTCTCCACGGCCGTGCAAACGAATATAAAAAGCTTGCTCCCGCAGAGGTTGCTTATTACGATTGCCTTGTAAAGGTTGACCTTGGCAAAATTAAGCCCATGATCGCACTTCCCTTCCATCCCAGCAACGCCTACACCATTGAAGAGTTCAACCAAAACGCAGGAGATATCCTCCGCAGCGTTGAAAAATATGCCGCCGATTCTCTCGGC
>JAFSHJ010000183.1 GCA_017440425.1 Oscillospiraceae bacterium
ATATGCCGAAAGACAAAGCTACCCCGCAGCGAATCACTGCGGGGTACATTTTATATGTAAAATGTCGCCGATGAAATCGGCGAGCTTTGTCCTTTGGGAGTGCCTGCAAAACCTGCATAAATCCCTGCTTTCTACAGATAATAGTAAAAAACAAGGGAGGAATTTTGAATGAACGATACCGTAAAACTGCTCCGCGAATGTGACGCGGGAACAAAGATGGCAGTACAGTCGCTGGACGATGCCATGGAAAAGACACACAACGAGGCGCTGATCCACCTGCTGACACAGAGCAAACGTGAGCACAGCGAGCTGGGCGACCGTCTGCACAGCCTGCTCAACGAGAAAGGCGTGCACGACAAAGAGCCGCCCGCAATGGCAAAGACCATGGCGCACATTCAGAACACCGTTAAGCTTGGCATAAACGGCACAGATGACCCCAGCATTGCGGAATTTGTCACTAACGGCTGCAACATGGGCACCAAAAACCTTGCAAAATATCTCAACCAATACAAAAATGCCAGTAACGATGCCAAAAGCATCTGCGGCAAGCTGATCAACATTGAGGACAAGCTTGTCTCCGAGCTGAGACTTTATCTGTAACACCGCAAGAGCCTCCCGTTAAAAACGGGAGGCTCTTGCTTTTGTTAAAGAATGGAGAAAATCTCGTCCAAAGTTTTGATTTTGTAGTCTATGCGGATATTTTCCGGCATCGGTTTGCCGTCGGGATCATACCAGCAGCAGAGTATTCCTGCGTTGTTTCCGCCCAGCATATCGCTGGTCAGAGAATCTCCCACAATGACGACTTCATCCTTTTGATACTCGCCTATATCAAGCCAAACCTTTTCAAAAAATTCAATTTTCGGCTTTTCAGCACCCAGCTTTTCGGAGATGAACACTCCGTCAAACAACTCGCCCAAACCGGATTTTGCAAGTTTTTTATCCTGTGCTATGGCGGTGCCGTTGGTCACGGCATACTGTTTAACTTTTCCCTTCAGGCTTTTCACAATATCGTAGCCGCCGTCGTTAAAAAACACGTTATCGCCCAATCTGAACTGATATTCACGGTTGAAGCTGTCCACATCCGAAAAAGCTATGCCTTCGGCTGCAAAAAACTCTTCAAATCTGCCGCGGAGCACCTGCGCTTTGGATATCTCACCACGTTCCAGCCGCTTCCAATACACATCGTTTATGGCAGAATAGCGGGCGATCATCTCATCGCTGCATTCACCCAAACCGAAAACCTCAAAGCAATTTTTAATGGATGCGTGCTCTGCCATTTTAAAGTTCAGCAGAGTGCCGTCAATATCCCAAAGTATAACCTTTATCATAACAAATCCCTCAAATCCACTTGTTGTAACGCTGTTACTTCCAAAAACGGAGCAGCTTTATCCTGCACCGCCTCACCATATAAATGGTATGAGTCTGTATTTGACCTTCTGCTTATATTCAGCATATCCCGCAAGCTCTTTTGTCAGAACCTCTTCCTCGTTTTTAATGCGTTTTGCAATTATCACGGGATAGAGCAGAAACACGGCAAAGGATATTGCAGAGCCCAGCACCAGCGGTATCATCAAAAACAGCAGCACCGTTGCAGAATACATCGGGTGTCTCACCACACCGTAAAGTCCGCTGTCGATGACCGTTTGTCCCTCCTGCACCTCAATGGTTCGGGAGAGATAGGTGTTTTCCCGCAGCACCTCAGCATATATGATATATGCCGCCAAAAACAGCACCGCAGCAGCTATCACCGCCCAACCCGGCAGCATAAACCAGCCGAAGCGGAAGTTCAGTCCGCACAGCACAAAACCTGCTATAAACATAAGTCCGCTGAGCTTTACAACCGTTTTCTGCTCGGTTTCCTTCTCCTTTGCGTTGAGGCGCTTTGCCAGCAATGCAGGATTTTTCACCATCATAACGATCCCCGCAAAAAACATTGGCACAAACAAAATGCAGACAAACAGCCATCCCTGCCAATAGGCAAAGCTGCCCGCCGGCAGGAAAACCAACACCCCTACCAGAACAACTCCCAACAAAAATTTTGCTATTGCCTGAAAAAATAGCTTTTTTGTCATAATTTACACCTTTTCCTCCGCAGACCGACCGTTTTTATATGTTACTGCGCCGCTTGGGCAGGCTGTTTCTTTTTTGTCTTTATGGTTGCGGCATATGCGCTGTTGCAAAGTCCGAGAATTGCAGAGACGATGAACAGCAGCTCGATTCCCAGCGCTTTCCATATCCAGCCGCCGCACAGCGCAATGAATATGGTGATGACGTGGTTGATGGAAACACCGGTCGAGATGGTTGCCTTTACCTCCTCCGCATTGTCTGCAAGATCCTGAACATACAGATTGGATGCCATTGAGGACAGGGATATTACCGCATCCAGCACATAGTTGACACAGCAGATAATGAAGGCTATCTCTGTTGGGAAAATTCGGTGTGCAAAGCCGTAGAAGAAGCAGACGATGACAAGTATCAGCGTATCCGCCACCATTACAGCCTTGTATCCCACCTTATCGATTATTCTGCCGATGACGGGAGACATAAAGAAGCAGGCTATTGCCGAAATTGCAAACAGCAGGCTGATGGTTGCAGCATTTGCGCCGTAAACCAGAATGAGCACGTAGGGACCGAAAGTGAAAAATACCTGCTTGCGGGCGCCGTAAAACATCTCCAGCATATAATATTTGGTATATTTTTTGCTGAAATAGAATCTCCTCTTGCTCTCATCCGTCTCGCTTTTGCCTTTGATACCCATTGAAAAGACAGCGCTGATGCCCGCCAGTATGGCGGCAATGCAGAAAAACACCGTATATGGCTGGTTCTTTGTGAATATCGCAAACACCACAACGATAACTATATAGCCGAACAGCGTGCCCACCTGACTGGCAGAGTTTTGCGCACCCAGCGCCGCACCTCCGCTGCCCTGCCTGGCATATTTGAGGGTAAGGGTGTTTTTCACTCCAATTTGAATATGCTCACCCAATGCATACATGCATATCGCCAGCGTTACCAGCAGCTTTGTTGCGGGAAGCACCGCATGCATTCCCATGCCTATCAGCATTATCACCGCACCCGCTTTATAGAGCGTTTCTGCGGAAAACATGCAGAAAATTGCAAGTATAAGCACCAGCAAAACACCGGGTATCTCACGGAAAAACTCGGTGAGACCGCGGTCCGCCTCGTTCATCATAACAACTTCCGCAAGGAAGTTATCCAGCATTCCCTTGTAAAGACCGTAGGAAACGCCGGTTATCAAAATTGAAAGCAAAAATGTTTTGAAGCCCGATCCTTCCTCAAAAACACTTTTAAAATTGAGAAGTGCAGTTAATTTTCTCATCCTTATCTCCGTTTATTCAACCTGCATTACACGTTTTTGCCCATTTCATAGGCTTCTGTCATTGCCTTTTTGTCTTTCACTTCGCCCTTTTGGTAGCAGCCCATGCCCAGCACAACGCCCATCTCCTTTGCGCCTTCCACGCAATCGGCATAGCCTCTGAAGCAGGCAAGTGTTGTGTCGGCAGATTCGATCTCTTCGTCAGCGGCGGTGGCTATGTAATAGAACTCCTTGTCCTTCACCTCTGTCCAACGGGCAACGCTGCGGTCGATAACAGCCTTCAGCTGTGCATCGATGGAATAGAAATAAACGGGGCTTGCCAGCACCATAACGTCGCAATCTATCATCTTCTGCAGAATTTCTGCCATATCGTCCTTTATTGCACATTCGCCTTTTTCCACGCAGGCATAGCAGCCCATGCAGTAGCCAATCTTTTTCTCCTGCACGCGGATCTTCTCAACCTGATGACCCGCCTCTGCTGCGCCACGCATAAACTCGTTGCAAAGCATATCGGAATTTCCGTTTTTTCTGGGACTTCCGGACAGTATCAAAACTTTTTTGCTCATAAGTTTCCCCTCACAAATTTATTATCAGATTATTTCTCCGACGGAATATCGGTGGCTTCCAGCTTAAATATTACGGGACGGAAACCGTCGTTGCAGCTGCTTATGGCAACTCCCGGTTCTTTTGTCCAATCGTTGCAGTCATTGTGTACCTACTTGTTAAATCCAAAATATGTTGCAACTTCTAATGCTGTCGTGTCAATGCTTGTATTGTCATTCCACACAATATTTTTAATGCCAAGATCAACTACCCAATCCGGTATAACACCTTCATTTGCGGCAACACTTTCATAGGCATTTTGAATGACAAGTTGTTTTTCCTCTTCACTCAAATCTGTTCTGCGATAAATTACATCACAGACATCTTCATGATCTGACCGCTTGAACCAGTCAAACGATGTGCTTTGGTTGCAGAGATGAACGGTATGAGTGGCAATCGGCACAATAGCGCAATAGTCAATATCTCCTTCGCAAATTATGACTTCATGTAAAGCAGAAAGCTGTATCAATTCGGCAACCATCATAGGTGTCATTTCTGCAACGAAATGCTTTTCGCGTTCTTCAATAACTTCTTTGGGAAGCTCCCAAAAGCTTTTTACACCATATTCCTTTTGAAAATCACGGCACATATATGGCTGTTCAATGGGATTAGCCAATTTTATCTGGCGATCTCGGCTTTCGTCTGTGCTGTAAATATAGAAACCGTATTTTTCTTTTAATCGGTTGGCAATAGTGGTTTTGCCACGTCCCCAAATGAAGTAAACATTCTTTAATTTGTTTTTTATAATGCTGTCACCAATATTCATAACATACATTTTCCCTCACAAATTTATTATCAGATTATTTCTCCGACGGAATGTCGGTGGCTTCCAGCTTAAATATTACGGGACGGAAACCGTCGTTGCAGCTGCTTATGGCAACTCCCGGCTCTTTTGTCCAATCGTTGTAGAAAAATCCCTCTTTGCCTCCGCCGTTTGCCAGCGCAAAGACATACTGATAGATGCAGTTCCATGCGGTGTGGCAAAAGCCCTCGGGACATTTGATATCCGCATAGAAAACCGCGCCCTCTTTCATCGCTCCGCAGGGACCAAGCTCAGGCTTGCCGTATTCCTTCACCACATCCTCCAGAAGCAACGTTTTCAACACTGTTATTTTCACCTTATTCATTTCTCTTTCCCCTTTTGAAACAGTTTTACTGTATCTTCAAAACGTTCTTGCAGACATCTGCCACATCGTCCGCTATATAAACACTTTGATATCCTTCAAAATCAGCTCTTGCGGTGGTGCCTGTCAGTACGGCGGCAAAGCTAACACCTGCATTTGCTGCGGTTTTGGCATCCACAATGCTGTCGCCCACATAGAGCACATCTGCTTTATCCAGCGACAGACGGTCGATGACCCACAGCAGACCCTCCGGACTCGGCTTTGCTGCCTTCACGTCATCCGAACCGACGATGATATCAAACAAGTCTTCGGCGCCGTATTTTTCCAGAATACCCTCCACGCGGAAGCGATATTTTGTGGTGACTATCGCGGTTTTGCAGCCGTTTTCTCTCAGCTTTGCAACAAGCTCCTCCACTCCGTCATAGAGAGATGTGTTTGCGACCATAACCTCGTCCGCTTTGTGCTTGAACAGCTTGGTAAACTGCTCTGCCTCCGCCTTATCATCTCTGCCCGTCAGCATAAGATAGGCGACAGACAATGTGTGACCTATCGTCTTTTTTATGGCATCCGGCGGCTTTTGCCCGTGCCCCATCTGCTCCAACGCATAATTTATGCTCATGGCAATACCCATGGAGGAATCCTCAAGGGTATAGTCAAAATCGAACACAACTGCTTTAAACATACGCTTCACCTCGTGCAGACCCGCTCACTCTTTGATTCCAAAATATATCCACCTGCCATCGATATCTTCAATGACAAACTCACGGTTGTGGTAGTCGGTTTTGTGTAATCTCTGCAGAATTTTAACTCCCTTTGCCTCAAACTCGTCCTGCAGCGCCTGCTGATCCACCGCTATTATGTAGGCATCTCCGCCGTATCCGTAGAGCTCGTGGTTGGGGATCACCCTCTGACCGTTTGACTGTGTCAGAATAAACTCCACACCGTCACGGTACAGGCATATGTGCTTTTCCATTGCATCCAGATAGTCAACTCTGCGGAATCCCAGCTTTTTCTCATAAAACTCCGCCGTTTTGCAGATATCCGTCGTTGGAAACACGCAATGTGATGCAAACAAATTCATTTACCTTTCCTCTTTTCTCTCTTAACAGCTTTCGCCAACAGATATATACCGTAGCCAATTATAAATCCCAACGAATTGAGTATCAGGTCGTCAACATCGGTGACTCTGTCGTAAAACGGCAGCTGAAGAATTTCGATCATCAGCGAAAATCCGATGCCTGCTGAGATCACCTTTGCGTGGCTGTTCAGCTTTTTATATACGACCGCCCACACGATACCCAGCGGCACAAACATTGCCGTGTTTCCGATAACGTTTATCAGCACGTCCCTCTTTTCCCCATAATCCAGCAGATTCACAAAGGGCAGCCAGTTTATTCTGAAGTTCCACATATTTGCAACATCCAGAATGAGCGGCTGAATTTTCCCCTCCACCTTTCCGAAAGGGAAAAACGTGAAGCGTGCCACCACCACTATACAGACATAGACCAACAGCAGCTGAAGCTCTCTTTTTAAGTTGAATTGCTTGTCTTTGATGCAAAACAGCGCCCGCACCAAAACCCACAGACAGCTTATCGCTGCCAATGACGGCCAATATTCTATCAGTATCATTTTATGCTCCTGTGACCTTTGTTTCTACCTCATTATCACATCTATCACAATCTCAAAAAATGCCTTTGTTATATTTCATCTGCACGGCAACGATGCATGCAAGTCCTGTCACAATACCCACGACAAGCACAACCACGGCGACTATCATAAACACCTCGGAGCTGCCGCACACGTTGATTATACCGCTTGCCAGCATTCCCACCGCAATAACAAGCATCGATTTTCCGAATGCTTTTCCGTAGGCGGACTTATCTTTGACTCTGGTCTGGTGATATGAATGTATCAAATCGGTGTTGCCCCTGTATATTGCTATTCCGCACCACACGAAAGCTAATCCAACCAAAAACATAATTATCGAATACAACCACATATTCTTTACTCCTTTTTACTCAGATGTTCCCGTCAAAAAAAGCTATTATACGGCTCATCAGTTCTTCGTCCAGTTTGCCGTTTGATTTTACCATAATATCATGACCTCTGTCATCGTATTTAACAAACTCAAAGCGTTCGTCGGTGCCGTATTTTTCATAATACAAATCGTATCCGTATCTGATGGGTACGGTCATATCCACGTCTCCGTGCACGATCATTATACCGCAATCGCTGTTTGCAAAACCTTTCAGGCTTGAACTGAAGGCATATTTTCCGTATTTGAAAAATTCGTGCAGCGCCGCAAAAGGAATCAGCAGCTTTGCCTTTTCTCCCGCCATTTTGCATCCTTCATATTCTATCAGATCCATGGATCTGTTGCAGCCTGCCAATGCTGCTACAGCCTTGACTTCGGGGTGATAGTTCAAAACATTTGTCACCGACAAGGCCCCCCAGCTGTATCCCATCAAAACAAAGGGCAGATCTTTTATCTCGTCTACCGTCTGCGCATAAGATATGGCATGATCCAGGTCTATGTAGCCCTGAGGCAGACCGCCTACGGCATCGCCTTCGCTCTCATCGTTTGCCGTTGCATCGTAGGCAAAAACATAGTAGCCGTTGTTAGCGGCAAACTCAAAGATGTCCATATATCCCCGCTGTCCGCCTGCACCGAAACCGTGGGCAAAAACGATAACACCCCGCTGTTCAATGCTTTCGTCCGCGCTTTTATAGAGGTAGCCCACCAGCGTCTGCTTTTTATCAGATTCAAAGGTGTGCCGTTCTCTTGTTATGGACGGAAAATCCTCTATATCATAGTTTTTCCTGCCGGTAGTGGTAATTCTTTCATCGAAATTGCTGTTATAAATTAAAGCTGCGGCACAATATACTGCCGCCGAACCGACTACCAACAACACAGCAAGCACGACAGCAATTATCTTTACTGTTTTTTTCATGTTTTCTCCGTCCAAATTTTATTTGTGTTTAATTTGCGGTTATTTTTCCGATAACAACCCGCACAGCCTATATATTTCCTCGATGCAGGGAGATTTATATTCGATATATTTATCAATATCATTTGGAAATAATTCCGCCGCTGTTGTTTTAACAAGGCTGTATCTTTTCACCGACTCGGGAGCGTTCAGCAGAAAATTTCTGAACGTAACATGGAGGTGAAGCTCCTCTGAATCCTGTGGACAGACGTACAGATGGTGCATCATCAAATGCGGCTTGTCCGAATATTTGAATGCCTCTCTGTCTTTGATCCCAAGGTCACCCTCGTGAATATATCCAATGGCTGCAAGCTTTTCGGCAACTTCATCAAACACCGAGTAGTCTTTGATGATAACGTCAATATCAATGCACGGCTTGGCAGACAGTCCCTCAACGGAGGTGCTGCCCACGTGTTCGATGCCGACGATCAAATTGCCGACTGCATTTTCGAGCTCCGTTTTAATTGCCTCAAATGCGGCTTTCCATGCTCTGTCGTAGGGCAGAACGGTAACTTTTCCCGTTTTCATTAGAATTCAATTACAACGGGGGCACTGCTGAAGGAGCTGATGGTTGCAACCGCATTCTTCATATAGAACACCTGAGTGTTTCCGTCGTTTTCGTCATACATTCCGCGGAGGTTGGGGTAGGCATCCAGCATGGATTTTTTTGCTTCAAAGCGGTCATCCTCCACAAGCTCGCAGGCAACACGGATCCACGCGCCGTCTTTGAATGCACAGAGCTCAGCTTTTGGGTTTGCCATAAGCTGACGGCTGGTGGGTTTGATTTTTCCCGTCTGTATGTAGAGCTTGCCTTCAAACTCGTTAACAGTGCCGAAAGGACGGACTCTCGGTTGGTCCCCCTCCACAGTTGCAAGATAATACACCTCTGCATTTTTCAAAAAATCATAAACGCGCTTCATAACGGTTCTCCCTTGTTTTATGTAATTTAAATTTATCGCTTGATCCACTCGTCTCTTGAAACTGCAAACACTTTCGTAATCTCATTCACGTCATCTTCAAACTCATCGACCTGTTTGCATCCCCAGGACATTGCCGTCTTGCACGACGGCACATTGGTATATTTCATATATGAATAAATGACGTTGAACGGTGTGTTGCTGAACGTCCAATCTTTGACAGCGGCCGCAGCCTCTTTGGCATATCCTTTTCTC
>JAFSHJ010000184.1 GCA_017440425.1 Oscillospiraceae bacterium
ACCTGCTCCTGCGGTCAGGTGAACAAAGGTAAGTTCTGCCCCAACTGCGGTGGTAAAAAGCCGGCAGGCGTTCCCCAGTATAAATGCGATAAGTGCGGCTGGGAACCCGAAAAAGGCGTAACACCTCCCAGATTCTGCCCCGAGTGCGGCGATCCCTTTGATAACGGCGACATTATGTGAGCCAACGCAGCGGCAGAATAACAATAGGATCAATATCAGAGGAGCATGCTCAAATAGGTTTGCGGTGTGCTCCTTTTGAGTTGGGTGTATCGGTGGAGCCTATACGCCCGAATGTCACGCAAAATTGAAAATTTTGCGCGGCTGGGTGACCAGCCGTTGAAAAGGCATAAAGCCTTTTCGACATTCGGGCATTGAAAGCTTCGCATATTACATATAAAACAAACGTATCTACAGGAGAAAAGCTATGAAAAAGATATTGGCGGTGTTGATGGCAGTGTTGCTTATGCTCAGCCTTACCGCGTGTTTTAACTTGGGAGATATCTCCAAGGATGACCCGAATCTGGGCATATATAACGGCGTGTATGTGGATATGGACGGCGAAAAAATGCCTATGGACGAGGTGTATGAGGGTGAAAACTATATACATCTGGGTGCAGCGGGACATTGCAAGTTCTGTCTTGAGGGTGACGAGGTAAAAGCGACCTGGACACTTTTCGATGAGGACTTCACGGTTATGCTCGAAGATGAGAGGAGCAAAGGAACGCTTAAAGACGGAGTTATCATAATTGATTTTCTGGAATCGGGTATAAAGCTGTGTTTTGCAAAGGACGAGGTTGATACCGAAGAGCTTGTCGGCAGCGCAGATGAAAGTACCGAATTGGAAGATGAAGCTTCCATAGGCACAGATGAGAGTTCTTCTGCGGCAGATACTCCCAATATCGCAGGCTATTATGAGATATATTCCATGCAGGACGGTGACGAATATTTCGATTACGACGCGCTTGAAGAAGAGGGTGTCGTAGGACTTACATACGTTGTGCTGGAACCTGACGGTACCGGTATGATATCTGTTTTCGGTGACGAATATTCGTTGACCTATGACGAAGATACAATAAATGTGGAAGGCGACATTGCGGAGTACACCGTAGACGGAGATATGCTCACCATATCCATAGAGGACGTTGCGTTGGTGTTTATGT
The DNA here is from genome assembly GCA_017440425.1 of Oscillospiraceae bacterium. Classification (GTDB taxonomy): domain Bacteria; phylum Bacillota; class Clostridia; order Oscillospirales; family Ruminococcaceae; genus SIG526. The sequence continues at coordinate 1,161 of JAFSHJ010000184.1, forward strand.
ATGCGGGACAAGGCATCGAAGACAACACCGCAGGGGAAGGCATAGCGGATATTACAGGATATTATGAGATATATGCTATGGACAACGGTGAAGAGTATGTTGACTACAAGACATTGTTGGAGCGGGGAATTACAGGAGATACATACATTGAGCTGGAGCCTGACGGCACAGGTACTATCGCTGTTTTCGGCGAAGAATTTGCGCTCACATATGACGAGTATGCATTGAGCGTGGAAGGCGATGATGCGATCTACTCAGTTGACGGCGATATGCTCATGGTGTTTATAGATGAAATCACCCTTTATTTTAAGCTTGTAACAGAATAAAAGAATAGGCAAAACCCGACAGATGCTGCTGCATTTGTCGGGTTTTTGTCAATGGTTTAAAAAGCAACAAAAAAAGTTGTGCGGTGTGCGCAACAATGGTGAGGATTAAACATTGAAAAAGTGTTGTATATTGTATATAATACTAAAGGAAATATTGCTTGACAGGGAAAGAGGAGATTTTGTTGCAAGTAAATACAAATAATTTGAGAAAAAGATGGCTTTACCTCATCGTCGGCATTATGGCAATGCTGGTCGGCGGAATCGTTTATGCGTGGTCCGTCGTTAAGGTTCCTCTGGCAAGCGAGTTCGGATGGAGCATTTCACAGCTTTCACTCAACTATACTTTGGTGATGTGCTGCTTCTGCATCGGAACAATTGTTGGCGGAATACTCATTAAAAGATTTAAGCTTTCACTTATAATTATAATTTCCGGAATTTTAGCCGGCAGCGGATTTATTATTACCTCTATGCAGACCGGTAAGCTTTGGCTTCTCTATCTTGCCTATGCCGTTTGTTCCGGCACAGGAATCGGTTGCTTCTACATAGTTCTTCTCACAACCGTTAACTCTTGGTTCCCCGAAAAACGCGGATTTTCATCCGGATGCCTGCAGATGGGCTACGGAGTCAGCACAATGGTTTTCGGCACCATTCTGGATTCACTTTTCAACAATGAGAACGTTGGTTGGCGCAAAGCTTACGCTTTGTTTGGTATACTGATAGTCGTTGTTCTTGTTTTAGCAGGTTTGATTATCAAAAAACCGGGTCCCAACGACGTTTTGCCGGAAATCAAAGGCTCTAATGAGAAGCAGAAAGAAGTTTTCACATCAAGAGACTATGAGGTCGGTGAGATGGTCAGAAGCGGAAAGTTCTGGCTGATCTTCATGTATCTCACCTTCGTGGGCTCGGTTGGCGGATGCATCATCAGCTTTGCCAAGGATTTGGTAATGTCTGTTGGCGCCGCTGCCACTTTGGCAACCACTCTGGTTGGTATCATGTCGGTGTTCAATGGCTTGGGCAGAGTTACCGTCGGTATTGCCTACGACATTTTCGGACGCAAGAAGACAACCATTGCTCTTACCTCTTTCATCTTCCTTGTTCCCATCATTATGTTGATATCCATATTCACACATTCCTTGGTGTGCTGCATTATTGGTCTCGTAATTATCGGATATTGGCACGGTTCGCTTTCTCCCACAACCTCAATCTATGTTTCCACCCTGTTTGGTGTAAAGAACTTTGGCGTAAACTACGGTATTGTGGGAAGCAACCTGATGTGCTCTTCCCTGATCGCAACAGTGGCAGGAGTTATCCTCAACGAAACAAACTCCTATGTATATCCCTTCCTGATGCTGATTGTTTTTTCCGGTGTTGCATTTATCATCAATCTTATGATCAACAAAGGATGCGACAGATAAAAAAAATTGCCCGGGTATCGCGAGATACTCGGGTTTCTTTTTTGAAAAAAGATGCCCGAACAGAGCTTTTGTTTCTGTTCGGGCGTTTTTGTAATGTTAAACTGATTAGCGAATGCCGTATTTCTCAATAACGTAGTCCATATCCTTGTCGCCTCTGCCGGAGAGGTTGATGAGGACAGAACCTTTGCCCATCTCTTTGGCAAGCTTGATGCCGTAGGCAACAGCGTGGGCACTTTCAAGTGCGGGGATGATGCCTTCCTTGCGGGAGAGCTCATAGAATGCATCAATGGCATCGTCGTCGTTGATGACGTCGTATTTAACTCTGCCGATATCGTGGAGGAATGCGTGCTCCGGACCGGAGGAAGGATAGTCAAGACCGCTGGAGACAGAATATACGGGAGCTGCTTCGCCGTTTTCATCTTTCAGCATAAGGCTGTTGAAGCCGTGCATAACACCCTCTTCACCGTACTGGAGGCTGGCTGCGTGGTCGCCGAGCTTGGGACCGCGTCCGAGAGGTTCGATGCCGTAGATATCAACGGGGTCATTCAGGAAGCCGGCAAAGAAGCCTGCAGCATTGGAGCCGCCGCCAACGCAGGCAACAACAGCATCGGGAAGCTCGCCGGTCATTTCGGTGAACTGTTCACGGGCCTCAATGCCCACAACGCTCTGGAAATCACGAACCATGAGGGGGAAGGGGTGGGGACCGACAACGGAGCCGATGCAGTACATGATCTCGTCGTGGTTCTTGGTGTATGCATCAAAAGCTGCGTCAACTGCTTCTTTAAGTGTCTGCAGACCGTGGGTAACTTCCACAACATTTGCGCCGAGGATCTTCATTCTCGCCACGTTGGGAGCCTGCTTTTTAATGTCAACAGAGCCCATGTAGATATCGCAGGGCAT
>JAFSHJ010000185.1 GCA_017440425.1 Oscillospiraceae bacterium
CAAAAGGAATTTTTATTGTAAAGGTTGAACAGTAAAAGGTTTTATGTCATAATAGAGTAAAACTCAAAGGAGGTGTATACTTTGTCCGAAAATTCTATGGTGATAAATTATCCGCTGGAAGAATATTATTTCAAACGCAACGAATATATTTCCAAAACACGCGATGCTCCCTTTATAGATAAAGATATTCACGAAAAATGGTTCTCTTGTTTTGACGTTTCGGACACTCTCTCCTTCTTTCCCCATTTGGAATTGGATCCCGATTACCGGCTTATCTGTTATCTTCTTCGGGACTATATCGGTATATGCGGAGAAGTTGCCGCCTTAAAAAACAATGAAGTTCCTAAAACCTATTCGGGAAAATCGCTGCTTCCATATCTGGAATTACCCGATGCCTCCGTTTCTCCTATTGAAGCAATATACAACGACGGCACCCCCGAAGGCCTTTTTGAATCCGTTTTGTTCAGCCAATTGCTCGGTGAACTCACACATAAAAACTTTCAACATTACACTCCCCTTTATATTATTGATGCACCTCCCGCAAACTTCAACGAATTTTATACTGCAACGGTTTCAATCTCCGATTGGCGCCCCCGTTTTGCCGAAAATAAAATTACTGTTTTTAAAAAAATATGTGGATGTATCTCTAACTCCTACAATCCCACCGATTATATAATCTTAACCGAATACACATTCTGTGATAATTTGGAGCAGTACCGTTATTACGACACTTTGGACCTGTACCGTTTCGGTCTCGGCAGTTTGATAAAAGACCTCAAACCGCCCTATCCCAACACGATAAAAGACGATTCCCGATACAATGACAAACGACGCTGCTGTATGTTTCACGCAAGCTCTACCCGTGTGGCAGAAGAAAAAGAATAACGTTTATAATCTACGCATCTCCCCTTCATTGGGGAGATTTTTTTGTCTTTATTTTCAGCCCTCATCTGTTAACTGCAGGCGTTCTCCAACATTTTCCACAATTTTCATCGTTTTCCTTGACCTTGCTGAAAAAGCGAAGTATAATATTTATATGAACAAGTTCATAAAGAGTGATAATGATATGATCAACAACACAAAAAAGAAAAAAATCCGCATTGCGGTTATTGTGATAGTTCTCGTTTTGGCGCTGCTTTTTGGCGGCAGTGCCATATATCTTGCTGACTTCTACTCTGCGGATACCGCTGCCATCGAAAGCTTTTCCGCAAGGTTTGAGGTTGCCGAAACAGAGCTTGCCGACGGCACGCTGGTGTTTGGCTCCGGAGATGAGGAATACGGCTTTATCTTCTACCCCGGCGGCAAGGTGGAGCACACAGCATATGCACCGCTGGCAAAAGCACTTGCCTCCAAAGGCATTTTCTGTGCTGTTGTCAAGGTGCCGTTTAAGCTTGCCATTATGGATACCAATGCCGCAGACGGCTTACAGCAGCTCTATCCCGAAATTGAGCATTGGTATATCGGCGGTCACTCCCTCGGCGGCTCTGCTGCAGGAATGTATCTTGAAAAGCACCACGATAAATACGAAGGTCTGATACTTGTGGCATCCTACTCAACAGCCGACCTTTCCGCCACCGAGCTTGACGTGCTTTCTGTTTACGGCGACTGCGACAAAGTGCTTAACATTGAAAACTATGCCGAAAACAAGGCAAACCTCCCTGAATATACCGAGATAATAATAGCCGGCGGCTGCCACGCAGGCTTTGCCATGTACGGTCCCCAGGACGGCGACGGTGAGCCCGCTATCTCCGCAGAAGAACAGATACTTCAGGCTGTCGGACACATATCCGAATTTATAATGCGCTGACACACAAAGGAGAGCTTATGCCCAAAATTATTGAAAACGTGAGAGAACAGCTTCTTGCCGAGGCAAAAAAGCAGATCGCTGAACGCGGCTATGCCAACACCACCATTCGCTCCGTTGCGGGTGAATGCGGTCTTGCGGTTGGCACTGTCTACAACTACTTCAAATCCAAAGAGATGCTTATTGCGTCTTTTATGGCGGAGGATTGGCTTGAATGCATAAAAGACATCAAAAACACTCCAACGGATGACCCAACAGCCTATCTTCACAGTATTTATTATGCGCTGCGCAGCTTTGAGGAGCGCTACAGCACTCTTTTTTCGGATGCGGATGCAAAAAAGGTGTTTTCCTCTGTGTTTTCCCAGCGACACAAACAGCTCCGCGACCAAATTGCAGCGTTTGTTCTGCCTCTCTGCCAAGATGCTGCGGAGGCATCTCCGGAGTTTCTTTCGCAGTTTGTTGCGGAATCTCTGCTTACCTGGACTGTAACGGGCGTGCCCTTTGAAGAGCTCTGCCCGCTGTTATTAAAAACCATAAAAAACAATAAAGAAGGAGTATCACAACATGAGCAGCTTTGAAAACCTCCGCATTGTGGATAACTTTTACCAGACATCGCTGTTTTTCCCGATGCCCACAGTAATAATCAGCACACTTTGCGAAGACGGCTCCACCACCCTCGGTCCCTATTCCCTTGTGCAGCCCTACTATGTAGCAGGCAAAGATTATTATGCCATGCTGCTGTGCTGCCGCAATTCCTCCAACACTGCGCAGAACATTCTCCGCAACGGCAAGTGCGCCATCAGCTTTATTGACGACAACCCCAAAACCTTTAAAGAGGCTGTCAAGCTCTCCTGGCCCGGCGACAAGCCCTCCGAAAAGATGCCCAAGTGCAACTTTAAGCTGGAGAAAAGCATGATCGAAGAGGAGACCGGCGAGACAAGACCTATGGTGCTCTCCGATGCCATTCAGGCAATTGAATGCACCTGGGTGCGTGAGCTGGACGGCGCAGACAAAGATCTCCCCGGAGAACTGAACGGCTACGAAGGTCCTTATCACGATTTTAACGGCATCACCAGCAAGTTCGGCGCTCACTTCATCCTCAAGGTTGACAATATTCTGATGAAGAAAAAGTATTCCGATGCCATCATCAACGGCGTAAAAGCCAAGGACTTCCCCCCGCTCCCCGTTGACTACGGCCACCGTGACAGCAAAAACTTCTGGTTCCACAGAAAGACCAGAATG
>JAFSHJ010000186.1 GCA_017440425.1 Oscillospiraceae bacterium
CTTTTCGCCGCCGCTGAGGGTGGAGATAGGCGTCTCCTTTGGGAAGGAGCCGAACCCCATACCGTTGAGCACCGTCTGTATTTTGACGTCTATCATATAGCCATCCATGCTGGCGAATTTATCCTGAAGCTGCTCGTATTCCTTTGAGAGCTTTTCAAACAGCTCTCCGCTGTGAGCCATTGCAGAGATCTTTATCTCTGTCTCACGCATTTTGCGCTCCACCTCACGGGCGGATGCAAAAACGCTCTCCATCTCCTCGATGATGGTGCGGTCCAGCTCAAGTCCGCCGCTTTGACGCAAAAATCCCACGGTCTTTCCGTTTGTAAGTGCAACGGTGCCCCGGTCAGGGCGCTCGTCTCCCGTGAGAATGTTGAGGAAGGTGGATTTTCCGCAACCGTTCACACCGATGAGACCGATCCTGTCGCCCTCTTCGATGGTGAGGCTCACATCCTCCAAAACAGATTTTACGCCAAAGCTTTTATATATGTTTTCAGCTGAAAGTATCATCTAATTCAATTACTCCCCGTAATAAAACAACCGCCTTTTACTCTCAGGCATATATGATCATTGCGACAAGCAGCAGCGGAGTCTCTCCGCGGTTTGCAATAGCGTGTCCTTCGCCGTTTTTAACGTGGAGCACATCGCCTGCGGTCGCCTCGATCTCAACACCGTTGTCGTTATAAAGAGCGTCACCCTCGACCACATAGAAGGTCTCGGTCTCTCCCTCGTGAACGTGATAGCCGATGGAGCAGCCTTTTTCCAGCGTTATCATGGAAAACATTCTGCCGTGTCCGTTTAGCTCTTCGGGGGCAAGCAGCTCTGTCAGCTTAACGGAGCCGTCGCCGCCCCGCATATTCTCCCTGAAGGATTCCTTGCAATCTTTAAAATGTGCTATCATTGCTCTTTCTCCTCAAATATGTCTGATCATTCTTTTGCAACCAGTTCAATGCTCTCGATGACCACGTCCTCCACCGGTCTGCCGGAGGAAGCCGAATCGGTGGCCACTCTCGATATCTTTATAACGGTATCCATGCCCTTATACACGCTGCCGAACACCGTATATTTATAGTCATACTGCGGAATTCCGCCGTATTGCCTATAGGCCTCCACCAGCTTTTGGGGATAACCCCGGTCGATAAGCTGTTTCACCGCATCGTCGGTGAGCTTGCTTTGGGCAACGATGAAGAACTGGCTTCCGTTGCTGTTTGCCGTGCCGTCGTTTGCCATTGCAAGGGCGCCGCAGAGATGGGGAAGGTTGCTGGAAAACTCGTCTGCAAAGGTGACAGATTCCCCTTTTTCGTTGGTGTAGATGCTGTTTCCGCCGCTGCCGGTGCCGGTGGGGTCACCCGACTGGATCAAAAAGTCCGCAATAACGTTGTGGAAGATGACTCCGTCGTAATATCCCTTCTCCGCCAGCTTGAGGAAGTTCTCCACCGCCAGGGGTGCCTCCTCCGGGAAAAGCCTTACTGTTATATCTCCCATATTGGTTTTTATCACCATCAGAATATCTTTATCGGTGACCTCTGTGAGCTGAAGCAGCTCAAAATCCACCTGCGCAGCCTGCACCGATTGCTCCTTATCCGAGCTTTGGCTGCTTTCGCTCTCCGAAAGGCTGCCCGAATCTCCCACGATGCCCCATTTTTCAAGCAGAGAGCATCCCGAAACACCAAATGCCATTGCCGCTGCCAGCAAAAATGCAATTATATATGTATAGTATCGCTTTTTCAATTTGCCACCTCCGCAAACTTAAGCTTTAAGCTGCTTATTTCATCATAAGTGCCGTCAGTTCTTCCGCATCCATGCCGGAGATATATCTGCCGACCCCACATTGCTCCAGCTTTTCTCTGATGCATTCGCCATCGAACCTTGTGCCTTTGACAAGCTCCTCAAGGCCGCTTATCTCCTCTTCGCCGAAGAAGTCGCCGTGTATCCTCAGCTCCGATATGACGCCCTCTTCCACCGAGAGGCTGACCTCCACAACGCCGAAACCGAACTTTGCCGCATTGTATATCTCGCATCTGGGAGATTCTCCGAAGTTCCATTCCCATCTGCCGTATTTTTCCGCTGCCAGCTTTTCCGCCGCTGCCTTTTCATCGGCACTCACCGACGAAAGCTCCGCACCCTCAAGATTGTTGAGAAAATATTCCAGCATTCCAATGAGGAACTGCTCCGGCTCCGGCTTTTGCTTCAGCTTTTCAACAATGTTCACCACCCTGGAGCGGTGGGATTTTATGCCCTTGCTCTCCACCTTGATGTCTCTTGCCCGAAGTGCCCCCGCAAGCCTTGTGAGGTCTGCGGAATAGAGCATTGTGCCGTGGTGAAGTATCCTGCCTTTTTTCACTGTCTGTGCGTTGCCGGATATCTTCATTCCGTCGATCAAAAGATCATTCCTGCCCGAGAGCTCGCACTCTGCCCCGAGGGAACGGAGATAGTCCCGCACGGGGACGGTGAAAAGATCGTAGTTGTTGAAATCTCCACTGCCGCAGCGCTGTATAAATGTAAAATTGATGTTGCCGAGATCGTGAAACACGGCTCCGCCGCCCGTCATTCTTCTTATGACGGAGACTCCGTTTTGCTACACAAAATCCAGATCCAGCTCCTCTATTGCGTTTTGGTTGCGCCCGATTATCACGGCGGGAGAGTTGCGCCACAGCATTGCAACGTCGTCATTGCAGGCTGTCAGCATTACCTCCTCCAGCGCAAGGTTGTAGGCGGGATCTGTGGAACTGTTGTATATGACCCTCATAAAACCATACCTTTTAAGGATTTTCCGTTATGCTTTGCGTGAATAAATTGGTGTGTAGGTGAGCTTGCCGTTGATGCGCTCCGAAAGCATGAGCTCTATGCTCTCCACTCTTTGGGAGAGACCGTTTGCGCTTTCGGGTATTCTGCCCGCTCCCGTTATTTTGCGCCCGATGGTGAGATGGGGTTTGAAGGGCTTGTCATCGGGGGAGAAGCCTCTCGCCTTGAGCTCTCTCACAAGGGATACCTGCAGAGCGGTCAGCTCCCTGCTTGCGCCAAGACCTATCCAAAGAATATCGCCCTCGTCCCGCTTGAAGCGACCTGCGGATGCCACCTCAACGGTGAAGGGAGCAAATTCCGCTGCAGCCATTGCCTCACGCACCGCTTTCACACGACTTTGCTCCACCTCGCCCAAAAAGGCAAGGGTGAGGTGCAGGTTTTCTCTTTTGGAGAAATTTCCCCGTGCACCCTGCGCCTGCAGCTCCTTTTCCACGGCGCAAAGAGCATCTTTTATCTCATCACTAAGGTTTATTGCCACAAAAAGTCTCATCTGCCGCACCTTATCAAAGGTTTGCGCCGCAGCACTTTTTATATTTTTTGCCGCTTCCGCAGGGGCAGGGATCGTTTCTGCCCACTTTTCCTGTCTTTTTAACCGGCATTTTAACGCTGTCGCCTGCAGGCTCAATGGGTTTTGCCACCTGCTCGCGCTTGGGCTCGCTGTCGTCTCTCTTGCGCACCGCAAACATCATCTTGACGGTCTGCTCACGGATGGAGGAGACCATCTGATCGAACATATCAAAGCCTTCCAGACGGTATTCCACAACGGGATCGCGCTGTGCATAGGAGCGCAGATAGATGCCCTTCTTCAGCTCATCCATTGCATCAATGTGGTCCATCCAAAGTCTGTCAACGTTTTTGAGCAGTACCACACGCTCGCCCTCACGGATAAACTCTTCGCCCATTTCCTCTTCACGGCGGGCATAGGTGCTGTGTGCAAAGGTCTTTATCTTTTCTGCCAGCTCTTCACGGGACATTTTGCTCATTTCATCAATGCTGAAGCCGCCGTTTTCCTCATTGAACAGCCAGCCCATAAAGTAATCGCGAAGTCCCACGATGTTCCAGTCTGCCTGCTCTGCGCCCTCGGGGAGATAGGTGGCAACGGTGCTGTCCACCAGCTCATCCAGCATTCCGCTGATGCTGTCCTTGAGGCTCTCTCCGTTGAGCACCTTGCCGCGCTGACCGTAGATTATCTCACGCTGACGGTTCATAACGTCGTCAAACTGCAGCACGTTCTTTCTTATTCCGAAGTTGCGTCCCTCTATCTTGCTTTGGGAGCTTTCGATGACGTTGGTGAGCATTTTGTTCTCGATGGGCATCGTTTCATCCACACCGATGGTGTTCATTATCATCTGCAGGCGCTCGCCGCCGAACAGACGCATAAGGTCATCTTCAAGGGAGATGTAGAAACGGGATGCACCCGGGTCTCCCTGACGTCCGGAACGTCCGCGCAGCTGGTTATCAATTCGGCGGGATTCGTGGCGCTCTGTGCCGATGATGAAGAGACCGCCCGCCTCCTTTGCCTGCTGTGCAAGGGGCTCGGTTTCTGCTTTATACTGTGCAAGAAGCTGGGCAAAACGGCTGCGCGCCGCAAGGATCTCCTCGTTATCGGTCTCGGCGTGACCAACAGCCTCGCTGATGATCTCTTCGTCGAATTCCTCTTTGCGCATCTGTGCCTTTGCCATAAACTCGGCATTACCACCCAGCACGATGTCGGTGCCTCGTCCTGCCATGTTGGTGGCGATGGTGACAGCGCCCGGCTTACCTGCCTGCGCAACTATCTCCGCCTCTTTTTCGTGATATTTTGCGTTGAGCACCTCGTGCTTCACTCCACGCTTTTTCAGCATTGCGGAGAGCAGCTCGGATTTTTCGATGGAAATGGTACCAACCAGCACGGGCTGTCCCTTTTTGTTGCATTCCACTATCTGGTCGATAACTGCGGAGAACTTGCCGTATTCGGTTTTGTAGACCACGTCCGCCATATCCTGCCTGATGACCGGCTTGTTGGTGGGTATCTCGATAACATCAAGGTTGTATATCTGACGGTACGCCTCTTCCTCTGTCCTGGCGGTACCGGTCATGCCGGAGAGCTTGCTGTACATACGGAAGTAGTTTTGGAAGGTGATGGTGGCAAGAGTTTTGGATTC
>JAFSHJ010000015.1 GCA_017440425.1 Oscillospiraceae bacterium
ATATCCCAATATGCTCTCCGGCGGACAGAAGCAGCGTGTCGCCATTGTCCGCGCGCTGTGCATGGAACCCCAGGTTATGCTGTTCGACGAACCCACCTCCGCTCTCGACCCCGAAATGGTCGGTGAAGTTCTTGAGGTTATGCGTTCCCTGGCTCTCGACGGAATGACAATGGTTGTTGTCACCCACGAGATGGGCTTTGCAAAAGAGGTTGGCTCCAGAGTTATCTTCTTTGACGAGGGACACATTGTTGAAGAGAACACTCCCGATGAGTTCTTCAACAACCCGCAGAGCGAACGTCTTAAGCTGTTCTTAAGCAAAATAATAAGCTGATTCAAAAATCGAAACGGAACAATGCTCCGTTTCGATTTTTTTGCTGTCATTATTTTTCGGCACCCATCACCAAAATTATCGCAATACCAATTGAAAACACCGCAGTTTTGTGCTATTATATAAGTTACAGACTTTTGCTTTAACCCTGACAACAAAATTGGAGAGATACTCTATGTTTGATTGCAATTTTCATATGCCCGTCAGAATGATAAGCGGCAAAGACTGCGTTGTCAAAAATTCCGCGGAATTTGCCAAGCTTGGTAAGCGCTGCCTCATCATTACCGGACACAGTTCCGCAAAAAAATGCGGTGCGCTGGATGACTGCATCGATGCACTCACCGCACACGACATTGCCTACAGAGTTTTTGACGGAGTTGAGCAAAACCCCACCTTCACCAACTGCACCGATGCAGGAAGAGCTTCCGCAGAGTTTAGGGCAGATTTCATTGTCGGCATCGGCGGCGGATCACCGCTGGATGTGGCAAAGGCTGCGGCTGTGCTTGCTGTGAATGACGTTGAACCCATCACCCTTTACGATGCAAACTGGCCCAATCCCGCCCTTCCCTTTGTGCTTATCGGCACAACGGCCGGAACCGGCAGTGAGGTCACCCCCTTTGCGGTTATCACCAACGAGACCACCGGACGCAAAAAGTCTTTCTGCCACAAGGGACAGACCTACGCCACCATCGCTTTCTGCGATTCCAAATACACAGGCTCCCTCCCCTACGATTTCACCGTGAGTACCGCTTTGGATGCTCTCAGCCATGCTTTGGAGGGTTACTACGGCTCCCGCTTTAATACCATCTCGGATGCGCTTGCTCTCACAGCAGTGAAGACCATCTTCCACGCTCTCAAAGCCGTTAAACCCGACGAGCCCATCTCCGAGGATATCCGCAGAGAGCTCTATTACGGCTCACTCTATGCGGGAATTACCCTCAACCATTGCACCACCTGCTTCTGCCACCAGTTCGGCTACTATTTCACCGAAAACTACGGCACTCCCCACGGCTTTGCCTGCGCAGCCACACTCCCCGAGTTCACCCTCCGCGGCAAACAGTTCCTGCCCGAAAAAGCAGCTGTTATGGAAAGCTTCGTGGGTGTTTCCATTGAAGAGCTGTGTGACAGCATTGAAAACTGGAATATTTATAAGTTCCCAAGCCTCCCCGAGGCTGAGATAGATGCAATGCTCCCCAGGTTTAAAGACGCAAAGCACCTTAAGGAATCCCCCGGTGGTTTCACTCTTGAAGACACCAAAGAACTGTTCATGAAAAAATTCAGCCGCTGAAATCTGCGGCAAAAAAAGAAAGGTCGTTTGTTTTATGAAGAAATCCACATTTTTCAAAGACTTCCGCGATTTTGCCGTTAAGGGCAACGTTATCGACATGGCAGTCGGTGTTATCATCGGCGGCGCATTCGGTAAAATTGTAACCTCCCTTGTAAACGACATTATCATGCCCTGCTTCAGCGTACTCCTCTCCGATATTCCTCTCACCTCCCTTGCCCTCACCCTTAAAGAAGGCACCGGAGAGGTAGAACCTATCCTTATGAAATACGGCAACTTCCTCCAGACCACCGTTGACTTCCTGCTCATCGCATTTTGCATTTTCCTCTTTGTCCGCCTCATCAGCAAGCTTAAGAAAAAGACACCTCCCGCACCTCCTGCTCCTCCCGTAACTCCCGAAGACGTTCTCCTTCTCAGAGAGATCCGCGATCTTCTTGCAGCAGAGAAAGCAGAGCAGCCCGCTGAGGAAAAAGCAGAGGAAAAGACCGAAGCTACCGTTTGACAATAACCCAAACATAAAAATATGCTGTCCGCTCGTCTGATCGGACAGCATATTTATTTTTGTGCTATCAGCTTTTTTTCACCATTTTTGTTCTGCATTTTGGGCAGGTCAGCTCAATTTTGCCGCGTCCCTTGGGCACGCGCAGAGTCTGTCCGCAGCCCTTGCACCTGAAAAATCTGTAATGTTTCCGCTGCTTCAGCATCTTGATCCTGTTTTGCATCCAACGCACTATGGGCATACTCCAGCTGAGGAACCAGCGGTTTTCCTTTTGGCGAGCCGCAATGTTTTTGGAAAAGGTTCTGAAAATATAATATCCAAAGGGTATCAGCGAAACCAAATTTATCCACGGTACCGGGATGAATATACAAATTATCGAAACTATCATCGACAGCAGTATGAGTGCTATAGAAAACTCATCCTGACCGTATCTTCCGTACATAAATCTGCGCAGCCAATCCATCTTACTGTGTTTTCCTTTCGCTCTATCGTTACATATATTCTACCTCATCATTGTTACCAATTCAAGAATAGTCTGTTTCAAAACCCTATCGGCAGGTAAATTTTATGAAAACACCCTCGCCATTATCATAATTTGAACATAATTGCAAACATTAACTGTAAATATTTTTTCACAAAGGACTTTTACAGAATGAACACTCAAAAACTGCGTGTCGGAATAATCGGCTGCGGCTCCATCCACCATCAGCATGTGAATGCGCTGCTTGCCGATGACCGAGTTGCTCTCGTTGCTTTTGCAGATACCAATACCGCCAAAGCAGAAAAATCCGCAGCGGCTTATGGCGGCAAAGCCTATTCCGACTATATTGAAATGACGGACACCGAGAAGCTTGATGCCCTGCACATCTGCACCCCGCACTATCTTCACGAGCCGATGGCTGTTGCCGCAATGGAGCGCGGCTGCCACGTTTTTTGTGAAAAACCTATGGCTATCACCGTTGATGGCGCAGAAAAAATGATGAATACCTCACGCAAGACCGGCAAAAAGCTTGGTATCTGCTTCCAAAACCGCTTCCGTGAGACCTCTCAGCTTGTGATGCGGCTTATCCGCAGCGGCGAGGTTGGAAAGGTGCTGGGCGCCAAGGCCATCCTGACCTGGAACAGAGGAATCGACTACTACCGCAGCGGCGAATGGCGGGGCAAATGGGCCACCGAAGGCGGCGGTGTGCTCATCAATCAATCTATCCACACCCTCGACCTGCTTGACCAATTCTGCGGCGGCTTCGGCGCCGTTAACGCCCGTGTCAGCCGCTGTATGCTCCCTGACCCATACGAGGTCGAGGACACCGCAATGGCAAATTTTATGCTCAAAAGCGGCGGAAATGCTGTCTTTTTTGCCACCAACTGCTATGCGACATGCAACACCCCAGAGATCGCTCTTGTCTGCGAAAAGGCGGTGCTCACCCTCGGCAATGAGCTTATCATCGAATACCTCAACGGCAGAAAAGACCTTTTCTCCGACCCAAAGATCATTACCAACGGCAAGGCTGTCTGGGGCAGCTGCCACAGGGCGGCCATCGCTCATTTTTACGATGCGGTCCTCTCTCACGGAAAAGAGGAGTTTCTCATCGGTCCCGAAGAGGGTATCCGCACCGTTAAGCTTATCAACGGCATTTACACATCCGACAAAACCGGCGAATACGCTGCTCTTTAATGTTTTTGCAGCAAAAAGAGGACTGTTTTAAACAGTCCTCTTAGTTTTGTTTTATCAGATGTTGTCCTGCTCTTCGGGAAGAACCTCGGGGATGATTTCTTCGGCGGGCTCGGTCTCTGCCACAGCTTCGACCTCTGCTTCGTCCTTCATCAGCTCGATGAATTCGTCGCCTTCTATCTTCTCTGTCTCAAGCAGTCTCTCGGCAATCTTGATAAGCTTTGCCTCGTTGGTCTTGAGGATATTCTTGGACTTTTCGAAGCAATCCTTGATCATTGCGTTGATCTCCGCATCGATCTCTGCAGCAACCTTTTCGGAATAGCTGCGGGTCTGACCGTAATCGCGTCCGATGAAGACTTCGTTGTCGTCTCCGCCGTACATGACGGGACCAATCTTATCGCTGAAGCCGTATCTTACGATCATATCTGTTGCCAGCTTGGTTGCACGCTTGATATCGTTGGAAGCACCGGTGGAGATATCGTCCAGCATAAGAGCTTCTGCGGCACGTCCGCCCAGCAGTGAGATGATATCTTCTGTCATTTCACGGCGGGTCTTATAGCTTCTGTCCTCAACAGGAAGTGACATTGTGTATCCGCCTGCCATACCTCTGGGGATGATGGATATCTGATGAACGGGATCCTGAGTGGGCAGATAATAGGAGCAAAGTGCGTGACCTGCCTCGTGATATGCGGTGAGCTTGCGGTCTTTCTCGATGATCTGTCTGGATTTTTTCTCGGGTCCGACCACTACCTTGATGCTTGCTTCGTTGATCTCCTCCATTGTGATGGCACGCTTGTTGCGCTTTGCCGCAAGCAGAGCTGCCTCGTTGGCGAGATTTTCAAGGTCTGCGCCGGTGAAGCCGACGGTTGTTTTGGCAATTGTGCCGAGATCCACGTCAGGTCCGATGGGCTTGTTGCGGGTGTGGACCTTGAGTATCTCTTCTCTGCCCTTCACATCGGGATAGCCGACGAAAACCTGTCTGTCAAAACGACCGGGACGGAGAAGTGCCGGGTCGAGGATATCACGTCTGTTGGTTGCGGCAATGACGATAACGCCGCTGTTTGTGCCGAAACCGTCCATCTCAACCAGCAGCTGGTTGAGGGTCTGCTCACGCTCATCGTGACCGCCGCCGAGACCTGCGCCTCTGTGACGACCCACAG
>JAFSHJ010000187.1 GCA_017440425.1 Oscillospiraceae bacterium
ATATAATTCACAGACGTGAGCATGTCGTCTTCAAAATTATAGGCTATCACCACATCGTCTGAAATGCCTTCAATGGCTTTTCCCTTGAATGCATATCCATCCGGGTTTTGCTTTTCAGAGACTTCGATGTCCTTGTTGGCTTCCATTACCTCCTCAGGAGATGCCAAAAACTCAACTTTCTGCGGAGAAATGATGCCTTCTTCAATCTTTATTACACGCTCAAAAAGGTTTGTTGTTTCCTCCTCATTGACGCTGCAGCCGTTAAAAGCAAACACAAAGCTAAAAACCAATGCTAAAATTATAAATATACGAACTTTACGCATGGGATCCTCCCCTTTTTTGATGTATGGTATATGTTTTTTGTTATTATTCAATATTTCCCGCAATCTCTTCTAAGGTGTGCAGATGGGTATTATTTTTGCTTCACATAAATGTGCACATCTTAATTTATTCGTTCACTGCTTCAAAATAAATGTTCTGACACGTGGACAGAAACATGAAATCCGGGAACATTGCCTTTGATGGTGGTGAAGAATGTAAGGTAAGCCATATTACCGTCTATATCTCTCCAAATAATGCCGCGGCCCTCTTTGATGGGCTCATGTCCGTTTTTAGAAAATGCGGACTTCGGCATATATTCCACCGCCATATCATACAGTGTGTTGCACACTGCTTCAAATTCGGCTTCGCTCATCGTCTCATCATAATTAACCGTATATTCCACATACACGAGCTTGTCGTCTTCAAAATTATAGCACTCTGTCACATCTCCAGAAATGCCTTCAATGGCTTTTCCCTTGAATGCGTATCCATCCGGGTTTGTCTGTTCAGAGACTTCCTTGTCCTTGTTGGCTTCAAGTACCTCCTCCGGAGATGCCAAAAACTCAACTTTCCGCGGAGAAATGATGCCTTCTTCGATCTTTATTACATATTCAAAAAGGTTTGTTGTTTCCTCCTCCACGCTGCAGCCGCTAAAAGCAAACACAAAGCTAAAAATCAATGTCAAAATCACAACTGTTCTGATTTTCTTCATAACTATTCCTCCTTTGTATAGTTTTTCTCAAACACACATTTAAATTTGCAGATTTATCTTTTTTAATTGAACATCGGTATCTCCCTCTTTCTCATAATCTGCATTTTTATTATATAATATTTTTTACATATTTGTCAATATATTTCAACAATCACTCCAAAATTATATGCTTTTTTTATAAACTCATTAAATTTTCGCACACTTCACAAATTTGGTTTTATTTAAAGCCAAAATCGGCAGCTGACCGAAAGTCAACTGCCGTTTTAAATGTTGTTTTAAGTTATACGTCAATGCCGAAGCGGACAAATGCGTATCTCTCTCTGAAGGATTCGCACTTTCCGTCCTGCCACTTGCCCTCAAAGCTGAAGGAGGAGGGGCTGACACCAAAGTTTTCGGGTTTTATCTGGTGGTGAGGTCCAAGCAGATTTCTTCTCGCATTGGTGAGCTTCAGCACAAGCTCGTTCTCGCCCTCAACAAGCTTATCGGCAAGATCCACCTTGCGGCTGAACATGAGCTTTGTTATCTTCTCGCCGTTGAGATATACCTCGCAGGTGGCATAACGACCGGGCAGGTTGAGCACGGTGGGACCGCCTGCCTTGTAATTTACAACGGTTTTTGCGGAAACCGTGCCTGCAAAGAAGGGATAACCGTCGGTGGTGATGTTGCGCAGGTCTATCTCGCTCTTCCTGGGAACAAGGCTGAAGCCGCCTTCGCAGCAGAAGCTCTCGTTTTCGCCTGCGGTGAAGGGTTTGGACGCAACGGCAAAATCGCCGTAGATATATGCGGCTTCCACCTCGGTGTCAAAGCTGAGACAGTTGCGCAGGCTCTCGGAAACGCCGTCGTAAAGCACGTGATAGACATAGTCGCGCTGATAATAGCTGAATGTTACACAGAGTTCGTTCTGTCCCACCTTCACAAAGGGAGCGATATCCGCTGTGAGGAAGGAGCGGTCCATCCACCAGGGCTGACCCAAGGGCAGCTCTTTTCCGTTGAGAGAGACTGCGCTGTAGTTCATAGGCTCAACGCAGACACGGAGAGTTTCGGGGACAAACTCTGCATTGAAGATATATTTGAGGGAGACATCGCCCTTGAATCTTGCTCTGAGCAGCTCGTCGCGGATGCGCTCGATGGGGCGCTCTTCGCTCCACTCGCCGTCGTTCAGCTTCACGCAGGCTCTGTCGAGAGTTATGACGTTTTCAATTTTTTCAGCTATCTCAAAACTGCCGAGAGCAATGTCTCTCTTGCGGCAGAAAACGGGCGCTGCGGGCTCGTCATCGGTTTCGATGAGCATATGTGATTCGGAATCCTCAAAGTTGAGCGTTATAACAATGTCATTGCCCACACGCTTGCCGCTTATGGGACGTTTTTCAAGGGTGAGAATATCCAGCTCGCTGATACCTTTGAAGCCTTTGAGGGTGACAGAAACATTTTTGAGACTGCTCTTTGTGAGAGATGTGAGATAGACAATCTTTCCCTCTTCGGTGCTGCGGAGCATCATCTTAACTTCCGGCACGGGGAGGTTGGGTGTTTCGCTGTGGCGCACCTTTACTGCACAGGCGGATTTTATCTCCTCAAAATCACAGTTGGAGCGAAGCCAGCTCATATCCGCAAGCTCGCCGTCAATTCTGTCGGGAGCTTTGCCGTAAAGCCACACCTTGCCGCCGTTTGCAATGAACTCACGCAAAAACTCCACGGTGGAGGCGTCCAGAGTGTCGCAGATGGGCACAACTATCTTTGAATAGCTGCAGTTGCCCACCTTGATGGCTGCGCCCTCGACCTTTGCGTGGCGGGACATCATCCACTCGTCACCAAAGTGGTAGGGCACCTGATATTCGCCCAGCAGCTCAAGCAGACCCGATGTGCTGTTCTCAAGCTCCAGCATGCTCTGACTGATCATACCCCAATCACAGTCTTTTTTATACCACAGCCAGGCGCTGTGCATGGGATGGATGACCAGAGTATCCACCGCTTCTTTGCCCTGAGCGAGAATATAGCCAAGATGGTTGAAATATTCGTTGAACTCCGCAAGTCCCTGCTGCCAGGGCAGATGCTCGGAATAGAATGCGGGATAATCACGCTTGCACTGTCCCTTTACGGTGTAGGGATAGAGGTGGTGGCACATCATGTTTACGCCGCCTGCATACTGCAGCTCTGCAATATTCTTTATTTCGTTGGGGAGCACGTCCCAGCCGCAACAGGCAAAGTTTTCGGTGATGGCCTTTTTCTTACCGAGCTGTGCACAAACAGAACCGAGCTGTCTGGGACCCATATCGTTGACAAGGTTGCGTCCCAGATAATCGATGCCGGGAATGTGCTCATATTCATAGAAGGGCATAAC
>JAFSHJ010000188.1 GCA_017440425.1 Oscillospiraceae bacterium
ATAAGGATAGGGCAGACCGTCACGCAGGTTTGCCAGAATTTTTGGGTTGGAGAGGGATTTTGCCAATGCGGGAGCATATTCCAGCTTCCATTCTTTCAGTTCAACGGTCATGCTATCATCCTCTCGTTGTTATAAAATATTTTCCTCCAGCCAAAGTGCAACCCCGTCCTCATCGTTTGATGCGGTGACAAAATCTGCCGCAGAGACAGCCTCGGGGATAGCATTTTTAACCGCAACACCAATGCCGCAATGGGTTAGGATATCAAGATCGATATGGTCATCGCCGAATGCGGCAGTCTTTTCAATGGGGATATCCCAGCGGCTGCACAAAAGCTCAACACCGCAAAGCTTGGTGATGTTTTTCGGCATTATCAGAATGAGTCTGTTTTCTGCCGTGCGTGCATAGGCGGTCTCGGGAAGAAGGGCACAGATATCATCAAAGCAGCCAAGATCGGCGGTATACAGAATGATTTTATAAAATCCGCAGTCAAAAGGCTTTGAGAAGTCGTCGAAGGCATACTTTGTAAATGGCCAGAGAATGTGTGCGTCAAAGTTTGAATAGAAATCGTTGCCGATTTCTGCGCAAAGCTTCGCATCAGGATATTTTGCAAGAATTTTCTGCAAAACGGCATTGCCGTCATCAGCGGGGATGGCGCCGATAATGTTTGAAGCACCGTTTTGGTATACCCCTGCGCCGGTGTGGAAGATTATTGCGTCAGGGTCAAAGATATCGCGGTATGGCAGGATGTCTCTCAGCGGTCGGGCAGAGGCAAATACAGTCTTTATGCCTTTTTTACGGCAGCGCTGCAAAACCTCCGCCGAGCGGGCAGAGAGGGTTTTGTCGCTGTGCAGCAGGGTGCCGTCCAGATCAATTACCAGCATACGGATATCCATAAAATGCTCCTTTAATATGTATCAGCCCAGAACGATGTCCGCAATGGCTTCGGTCTTATCGATGGTGCAGAGGGCGCCGCTTTCCACAAGCTCTGCCTTGGGACGGAAGCCCCATTCCACACCCACGGTGTAAAGTCCTGCGTTGAGCCCCGTCTCGATATCCACGGAGGTATCTCCGAAATATGCGACTTCACCGGGGGCAACGCCGAATTTTTCAAGTATCTCAAAAATTGCATCGGGAGCGGGCTTGATGGGCACACCGCTGCGCTCACCGTAAACGATATCGAACATATCGGGGAAATGGAGCTCCGCAAGATTGGTGGTGTCGGCGTGGGGTTTGTTGGAAAGCACACCAAGGATAATGCCGTTGTCCTTCAGCTTCTGCAGTGTTTCGGGAATTCCGTCATAGGGGCAGGTTTTGTCGTTGCCGTGCACCTTATAATATTCAATGTAGCGTTTGAAGATATTCTCAAACAGAGCGTCGTCAGCCTTTTTGTCATCTGGCATGGCACGGCGAACAAGGTTTTTTGCGCCGTTGCCCACAAAATATTTATAGGGCGCCAGCGGATGTGTGGGGCAGCCGAAATCCGCCAAAGCCTTGTTGCAGCAGTCTTTTATATCCTCAAGAGAATCGAGGATAGTTCCGTCCATATCGAAAATTGCCATTTTAAACATTGTGTTTTCCCTTTCTTTTTCGGGTTATTTTCTGTTTTTCTCTTCATCAAGGGCACGCTTGATATACTGTCCCGTGTAGGAGCGCTTGTTTTTGGCCACCTGCTCGGGAGTGCCGCAGGCAACCAGCTCGCCGCCCTTGTCGCCGCCGTCGGGACCGAGGTCGATGATGTAGTCGGCGGTTTTTATCATATCAAGGTTGTGCTCGATCATTATAACGGTGTTGCCTGCCTCCACAAGACGCTGCAGCACCTCGATAAGCTTTTTCACGTCATCCTTGTGGAGACCGGTGGTGGGCTCATCCAGCACGTAGATGGTCT
Organism: Oscillospiraceae bacterium; assembly: GCA_017440425.1. GTDB lineage: Bacteria > Bacillota > Clostridia > Oscillospirales > Ruminococcaceae > SIG526. Next base: position 1,887 of record JAFSHJ010000188.1, read on the forward strand.
TGCCGGTGGAGCGCTTGGAGAGCTCGGTGGCAAGCTTGACACGCTGTGCCTCGCCGCCGGAGAGGGTAGTGGCGGGCTGTCCAAGCTTGATATAGCCGAGACCAACCTCGTAAAGTGTCTCCAGCTTGCGCTTGATTTTGGGAATGGCGTTGAAAAATTCCACAGCCTCTTCCACCGTCATCTCCAGCACGTCGTAGATGTTTTTGCCCTTGTAGCGCACCTCAAGTGTCTCGTTGTTGTAGCGCTTGCCTTTGCACACCTCACAGGGGACGTAGACATCGGGCAGAAAGTGCATCTCAATTTTGATTATGCCGTCGCCCTCGCAGGCTTCGCAGCGTCCGCCCTTCACGTTGAAGGAGAAACGGCTGGCATTGTAGCCGTGCATTTTGGCATCTGCAGTTTCGGCAAACAGGTTGCGGATATCGTTGAACACTCCGGTGTAGGTTGCGGGGTTGGAGCGGGGAGTGCGTCCGATAGGCGATTGGTCGATGCCGATTATCTTGTCCAGATTTTCAAGTCCCTCAATGTCATCGTGGTCGCCGGGACGTGTGTGTGCGCCGTTCAGCTTTGCGGCAAGGGATTTGTAGAGTATCTCGTTGATGAGAGAGCTCTTGCCCGAGCCGGAAACACCGGTAACCACGCAGAAGGTGCCGAGGGGGAACTTGATATTGAGATTTTTAAGGTTGTGCTCTCTTGCACCCTTAATTTCAAGGAAGCTGCCGTTGCCCTCACGTCGGGAGGCAGGGATGGGGATAACACGCTTTCCGCAGAGATACTGTCCCGTGATGGAGCGCTCGCAGTTTTTGATATCCTCCAATGTGCCGGAGCAGACTATCTCACCGCCGTGAACACCTGCACCGGGACCGATATCCACAATGTGGTCTGCGGCGAGCATGGTGTCGTCATCGTGCTCAACAATGATGAGGGTGTTGCCGATGTCGCGAAGGTTTTTCAGGGCAGAGATAAGCTTGTCGTTGTCCCGCTGGTGCAGACCGATGCTGGGCTCATCCAGAATATACAGCACGCCCACAAGGGAGGAACCTATCTGCGTTGCAAGGCGGATGCGCTGACTTTCACCGCCCGAAAGCGTCTCGGCAGGACGGGAGAGGGTGAGATATTCCAGTCCCACGTTTTTGAGGAAGGAGAGACGGGCACGTATCTCCTTGGTTATCTGTCGGGATATCATCTCCTCGCGCTCGGTGAGGGTGGCATTGTCGGTGAATTCCAGCGCTTTTCTCACCGACATTCTGCAGAATTCATCAATGTTTATGCCGCCGACGGTGACGGAGAGGGATTCCTTTTTAAGTCTTGCACCGCCGCATTCGGGGCAGGGCACGGCACTCATAACGGAGGCGATCTCCTCACGGGACCAATCGCTGTTGGTCTCGGCAAAACGGCGCTCAAGGTTGTTGACAACGCCCTCAAAATCGGTGTAATATGTGCCGCTGGAGAATTCGGTGTCACGGCGCACGGTGATCTTTTTGCCGTTGGTGCCGTAGAGAAGCACGTCCACAGCCTCTTTGGGCAGCTGTTCAACGGGAACATCCAGCGAGAAGTTGTATTCCTTGGCAAGTGCCTCATAGTACATCTGTGCAATGCCGCCGTCGGCATAATACCAGCCGCTGGCACGGATGGCGCCCTCTCTGACAGAGAGCTTTTTATTGGGGATGATAAGGTTGGGGTCGACCCGCATAAACACACCCAGACCGGTGCATTTGGGGCAGGCTCCGTAGGGATTGTTGAAGGAGAACATTCTTGGGGTGAGCTCCTCCACGCTGACACCGTGGTCGGGGCAGGCATAGTTTTGTGAAAAGCTGAGGGGCTTTTCACCGTCCACATCCACGTTCACAAGTCCGCCTGCAAGAGACATGGCTGTCTCAAGAGAATCGGCAAGGCGGGAACGCACCTCCGGCTTGACCACAAGGCGGTCCACCACGATCTCTATGGTGTGTTTTTTGTTCTTTTCCGGCTTGATCTCTTCCGAGAGATCGTATATCACCGAATCCACCCTGACACGGGCATAGCCGGAACGGCGGGCGGCGGCAAATTCCTTTTGATATTCGCCCTTTCTTCCGCGGACGATGGGTGCGAGTATCTGTATGCGTTTGCCCCGGGGCAGCTCAAGTATCTGCTCAACGATCTGATCAACTGTCTGCTGACGGATCTCCTTGCCGCAAACGGGGCAGTGAGGGATGCCGATGCGGGCATAGAGCAGACGGAGATAGTCGTAAATTTCGGTGACGGTGCCCACGGTGGAACGGGGGTTTTTGGAGGTGGTCTTCTGGTCGATGGAGATGGCGGGGGAGAGACCCTCGATATATTCCACGTCAGGCTTGTCCATCTGTCCCAAAAACATTCTGGCATAGGAGGAGAGACTCTCCACATATCTGCGCTGACCGTCGGCATAGATGGTGTCAAAGGCAAGGGTGCTCTTGCCCGAGCCGGAAAGTCCCGTAAAGACGATCATCTTGTCGCGGGGCAGAACAAGGTCTACGTTTTTAAGGTTGTGGGCTTTGGCGCCCTTAATAATTATTTTATCTATAGGCACGTCTATCTTCCTCTTATCGTTCTTCCATAAGTTTTTTGATTTTGTCACGCAGATATGCGGCGTGTTCGAATTCCAAAATCTTGGCGGCGTTCTTCATCTCTGCGGTCAGCTTGCGGATAAGCTCCTCTCTCTCCTGTGGGGAGAGCTTTTTGCGTTTGCCCGCAGGTTTTTTCTCAACATCCTCTGTAGAGGATATCTCGATGATGCCGCGTACGCTTTTGACAATGGTTTGGGGCGTTATGCCGTGCTCCTCGTTGTATTTCTGCTGGATCTCACGGCGGCGCTGGGTTTCCCAAATGGCATTTTCCATAGACTTCGTCACCGTGTCGGCATACATTATAACTTTGCCGTTGGCATTTCGTGCAGCACGTCCGATGGTCTGTATCAGCGATGTTTCGGAGCGCAGGAAGCCCTCCGTGTCCGCATCCAGAATTGCCACCAGCGAAACTTCGGGGATATCCAGACCCTCACGCAGCAGGTTGATGCCCACGAGCACGTCGAATTCTCCCTCGCGCAGGTCGCGGATTATCTCCATTCGTTCCATCGTGTTTATGTCGTGGTGCATATACCGCACCTTTAC
>JAFSHJ010000189.1 GCA_017440425.1 Oscillospiraceae bacterium
CTACCATTCCAAAAGAATCTGTCCGCTATATGGGTGTCCGCGCAGGCAACAGCGGCAGCGACCTTGGAAAAGGTGAAGTGCACTTTGTGTTCTATACCGATAGAACCAAAGAGGAAATTGACGCAGAACTGAAAGAGCTGGAAGCAATTCTGCAGGAGGTGCTTGCGCCTCTCGGTATCATAGGTGACGGCTTTGAGCCTGCGACACGTTTCTTCCACTATGTATTCTGCGAGCCGGACGGCGAAGACATCCGCCTGATGGTGGAAGCTTCGGAAGAGGCGATCGGAAAGAAACCGATGGTGTGCAGCTCCTGCCTTTCCGATCTGTCTGTCATTTCAAAATACGGTTCTTCCCGTGCCTACGGCTTTGGCTGCGGCAGAGATTTCTCGGAGGAAGGCGGACCTCATCAGCCTAACGAGTATATTGAATGCGACAAGTTTGTGGAATTCACCAAGGTAATCGCAACCTATATTTTAAAAGTTTTGGAATAAGTATATTGGAGGTTAAAAAATGAGAAAATTTTGTGCACACAGAGGCGTGTCTCTGTTAATGCCGGAAAACACCCTGCCCGCATTTGCGGCGGCATTGTCACTGGGTGCGGACGAGATAGAGTTTGATGTGCGTCTCACCAAGGATAACAAGTTGATCGTATCCCACGACAACACACTTGAAAGAATATCCGACGGAAAAGGCAAACTGGAGGATTTTACTCTGAAGGAGCTCATTGAGCTGAACATAGGCTGCAAGCAGGGATGGAATGTCACTTTCTGCACGCCCGAAGAGGTGTTTGAGCAGTTTGCCAACAAAATCACCTTTAATATGCACCTGAAAGAGCACGGTGAAAACGGATATCTTATAAGTGAGCTTGCGAAGCTTGTGGAAAAATACAATGCCCGCGAAAATGTCTATTTCGCAGGCTCTCCGAGTGAGCTTGAGTGGATGGAAAGAATTGCACCGCAAATTGAGCGTACCGCCATTCAGTTGCCGGAGGACACCATGGATATTTTTGAGATGGCAAAAAAATATCACTGCACAAAAGTGCAGTTTTGGTGGACGATGTATGACAAAAAGCTGATTGACAAAATGCACGCAGAGGGCATAAAGTGCAACCTGTTTTATGCCGATACTGCAGAGGATTACGAGCGCTGCTTTGATATGGGAATAGACACCATCCTCACAAACAGAATGGATCTGGCGGCGAGATATAAAAAGCTTTGATAAACACAAAAAACCTGAGCATCGTTGATGCTCAGGTTTTTAATTGCTTTAGCAATAATCGGTGATTATTCAGCCTTCATCTTTGCGAAGCACTCGCTGCAGTATACGGGGCGATCCTCTCTGGGCTTAAAGGGAACCTTTGCCTCAGCGCCGCAAGCAGCACATGTGGTTGTGAACATTTCTTTCTGGGTCTTAGCGTTGTTTTTGCGAGCGTCACGGCAAGCTTTGCAACGCTGGGGCTCGTTAACGAAGCCTCTCTCAGCGTAGAATTCCTGCTCACCGGCGGTGAATACGAATTCAGCTCCGCACTCTTTGCATGTCAGTGTTTTGTCTGCGTACATTGTTTTTACCTCACTTGATAATAATTTGTGCCCGTCGACACACAAGACCGCGTTTGACGCAATGCCTGAGACTAAGGGCATATCTTGCAACGGTAGATGTTAACCGTTGAAAACTGGGTGTAAGGCGCTAAAATTCAATGGATTTCAGCTTTAGCTTTGAGCGTTGCAAAGCGTTGTCAACAGATTTGACAGTGCAACCAAACTGGTGTGCCATCTCTTCATAGGAGTATCCTCTGAGATACGCCTTGAACGCCGCACATTCGAAATCAGACAAAACGGAGACGATTTGTTGCCAGATGTGACGGTCATACTCTTGTTTGATCACTAATGCTTCAGGATCCTCGCTGAACTTTAACGAGATCTGCAATGTATCGGGTGATTCGGCATCTCCCAACGGCAGTCTGTCGTTGAGAGGACTGTACTTTTTGCTTGAGTGTTGCCTGAGCAGGGATTTTACCCTGTTGCTGATGCAAACGGAAGCAAAGGTTTTAAAAGAGGTCTGTTTTTCGGGGGAGAAGCTTCGCACCGCTTCAATAACCGCCAACATAGATTCCTGAACGATATCGTCCGAATCAAGACCGAGAGAAGATAGCTTCGGTGTGTTTTCTATAGAAGCGGTTGAATAACGGGAGAGCAGTTTTTCAAGTGCGGAGGTATCTCCGCTTTTTGCAAGAATAACCAGCTCTTCGTCAGCTTGTCTTGCCGTCATAAAGTGATGATCCCTTTTAAAAATTCACAACCAACCCAAAGATACATAGCTGTAAGTTTAATGATATTACACAGAGAAAAAAATGTCAAGGCTTTTGCTTGGAAAATTCTGCATTTTTTGAATATTTGGAGGATTTTACTTTAAATAGTACTTGACATTAAGCAATTTAACCATTATAATAGAAGAGGTCTGTAAAGCGCAAAGCTTTACAACAGCCAAAAAAGCGGGAGAGTATGTAAAATGGCGGATAAAAATTTGAAACTGTGTCTGCTCTATGATTTCTACGGAAACATGCTCACCGAAAAACAGCAGGAGTGCTTTGAGCTGTATTACAGCGAAGATCTCTCACTTGCGGAGATCGCGGAGCACACCGGGATAACCCGTCAGGGAGTGAGGGATTCCATCAAGCACGCAGAGGCAGCGCTGCTGGAGATGGAGGAAAAACTCCGCATAACAGAGAAGACCCAAAAACTGCAGGAGGGGCTTGCCGAGATAGTGGCCATGTCCCGTGAGGCAGAGCGGATAAACAGAATAGATACGCCGTCGCTGGAGATGTCGGGAATATTGAGAGACATCGAAAAAACGGCAAGAAAACTGTCGGAAGAGACACTGTGACCTGCGCAAAAATCAGCTGAAAGGAATGAGATCATGGCCTTTGAAGGTCTTTCGGAAAAATTGAATGCCGCTTTCAAACGGCTTAAATCTAAAGGTAAGCTGAGCGAGGCCGATGTAAAAGAGGCAATGCGCGAGGTGCGTATGGCACTTCTCGAGGCCGACGTAAACTACAAGGTTGCAAAAAGCTTCATTGCAGATGTGACCGAGCGTGCCATCGGCGCAAACGTGCTGGAAAGCCTGACACCTGCCCAGCAGGTCATCAAAATAGTAAACGAA
>JAFSHJ010000190.1 GCA_017440425.1 Oscillospiraceae bacterium
TCTCGATAAACAGGCTCTTGAAGACCAGATAACAGAACTCAACGAGGAAAAAGCCGCTCTCCAGACAGCTATCACAGACCTTGAAAACGACAAGGTTGAACAGGTTGCCGCCCAGGGTGCGCTTAATGTTAAAGTCAATGAGATCAAGGGTCAGATCCAGGATATAAACGCTCTTGAAAAAGAGTTTTTGGCACGCAAGAACGAGCTGCAGAAGCTGGAAAAACAGATCCAGGCAGAGCTTACCGAAATATACAAACAGCTCAACTCCTCCAAAAAAGAATATGTCGGCGGAACATTCCTTTGGCCGGTAGATGGATTTACCAAAATAACCTCTTATTACGGCTGGAGATTCAACAACACCAACTTCCACACCGGAATCGATATCTCCGGCAAGGGAATATACGGTCACCCCGCAAGAGCTGCCAACACGGGAACAGTCATCTACATAGGCTGGCAGCCCAAAGGCTACGGAAACTACGTTATAGTTGACCACGGCGGTGGTTACACAACACTTTATGCCCATGCAACGGAAATAACCGTAAAGGTTGGCGATGTGGTTGCAAAAGGCGATACCGTCTGCAAGATAGGTTCAACCGGCTGGTCTTCCGGACCGCATCTGCATTTTGAGATCCGTAAAGACGGAAAGGCGTTTGATCCGCTTACTGAGTTTAATTGATCCTTTGCTTTGCACAAAAATCGGGTCGACTCGATGAATAATCGGGTTCGACCCTATACTATTACGAAAGGCAAAACCTTTTTATGAACAAGAAGATATCTCTTGGAGCTGCAATAGCTCTGATATTGATTGCCATAACAGTTACATTCTCAATAACCATCATTTTCTCTATGCGTAAATTCAACGACAGAATGTACAGCATTCGCGAACGTGAATCTATGTATGAGAAATTTGCAGAGATAGACAAAACCGTAAGACAGAATTATTACGGAACCGTCAACGAGGATTCTTTGCTGGATAAAGTATCGGAAGGCTACCTCAACGGAATAGGTGACAGCCAGGCAAAGTATTACACAGCTGCACAGTACAGCCGCTTTACCTCCGACGATGAGGAGAAAATAACCGGTATCGGCGTTGCGGTATCTGCCGATTCAAGCGGATATCTCATCGTTACTCAGGTTTATTCCGAATCTCCCGCAGCTGCTGCAGGAATTCAGGTGGATGACCTTATTATTAAAATAGGCGAAACAGATATCACAGCCGACAACGTTGCGGAAATGATAGAAAATGTAACTGGAGCAGAAGGCGATAAGATAACCATTGTTATCAGACGCGGAAACGAAGATCTGCCCTCAATGGAGCTCACCTGCCGCTCGATCAATGTTCCTTCCGTAAGTTATCGCTCTTTGAATGATTATTCTCAAAACAATATCGGATATATCCGCATTAAAAAGTTCAACACAGCCACTTCCGACCAGTTCAGCGATGCTATGAATCAGGTTATCGGCGACAATTCCGAGGCATTGATCATAGACCTCCGCAACACCTCCGGCGGAAATGCCCGTGCTGTAGCACAAATTTTGGACAGACTTCTTCCTGCCGGTGATCTCTATTCCGTTACATACGGTGACGGTACAACTAAAGTCATGGCTGTATCCGATGCTGATTCCACCAATCTTCCCATAACCGTTTTGGTTAACAAAAAGACCTCCGGTTATGCCGAACTCTTCACCCAGGTCATCAAAGACTACGGCAAGGGCAAGGTTATAGGCGAAAAAACCGCAGGAGTAGGCAGCCTTCAGGAGATATATGAGCTCAGCGACGGCAGCGCCCTCTCTTTCACCATCGGTGTGTTCAACACACCCAAAGGCACACAGTTCAATAAAGTAGGCATTGAGCCGGACTATGTTGTCTCTATGGACGAGCTTTTCTATGAATATATCGATTTTATAGAGACAGAGCAGGATCTGCAGATTGTTAAAGCTATAGAAATTGCAGAAGGTCAGATCAAAGCGCTGACTTATGACAGTTCCGAAGAATAATTCAATTAAACCAAAGCGCAGAGATAAGTTTTTCTGTGCTTTGGAATTTTTTCTGTTTTGCTGCGTATAATTAACTGCCGTTTGGCACCTACCATTTTTTCTCGGAGAGTGCACAGCAGTTATATGTTTACACTTGTGAAATTTGAAGAAACAAACATAAGCACCCCATTAAAAAAGCTTTTCTCCCAATCATCGGTTGAGTTTGATCACCGTAAAGAGGGATTTGACCTGATGAAAATCAGCTGCAGACCTAAAAAACGGTATAATTTTCTGCAAAAAAAGTTAATGAGAATATACGGCACCTCCCGTGTAAAAATAGTATCCGAGACGGATATTGGCAGAATAAAAGCATTCACTTCATCGCTTTTTATGCGGGTACTGCTTTTCAATTCCGCTTTAAAGCTGCTGGAATGTTGGCAAACACCAAGCTCTGCAGTTGTGGTGGATGTCCACGGTTTGTGTGCAGGGTTAATTGATAAGCTTGCTGCAAAAACCGGCAGACTTCGTATAATAACCTGCCGCCCGGAAAGATATACAAAAAAACAGCTGTTCCTTTTGAAAGAATACGGTGTATCCGTTGCTGTCTCCGCACCGTCGGCATCTGTTGCCGGGTTTGATTTGTGTCTGTTGGTCGATGACCGAATAGGAGATGTATTAATTCCGACTCCCTCCTGCAATGTGATTTTAAGGGTATCCGGTAAACCTTCAGGAGAAAATGATTTTTTACTGACAACACCGGAAATGCCGGCTTGGGCTGCTGAAATTATGCCCGAAGGCTTTTCTGCCGCAACATTTCTCGGTGCGCTGTATGAGATAAACAGGGAAGAGCGCTGCGAAAAGCTTTGCGGAGAGATTTTTACAGATAACACAGCTGCAGAGTTGAAATTTAAAGATATTTGCAACATAAAACCATGTGAATAACCGCAGATATAGCAAATCATTTATATAATGTTTACAAGATATTGTCCTTCATTACTTGACATAGTTTTTATGTTGCGGTATAATTAATTTTTATGGGGCAGTTGAAAAAACGTCACATTTTTTCCTTAATCGGAAATAAAAGTAAGTATAAACAAAACACTTGGAAAGGAAGATCACAGTGGCAAAAGAGATCATTTTGACGGACGAAGGATTAAAAAATCTTGAAGAGGAGTTGGAACAGCTCAAAA
>JAFSHJ010000191.1 GCA_017440425.1 Oscillospiraceae bacterium
CAGGCTTTTCCGCAAAGGGCCTGGATATAGATGGCGAGATGAAGCGTCTCTGTCTGCTCAATGCAAGGAACGCGGGTGTCGGTCCCAGAATATCCTTTGAAAATGCCGACGTGAGAGATTTCGATGTGGAAAAGGTGCTGCCCAACGGCGGCGTAGTCATCTGCAACCCGCCCTACGGCGAGCGTATGCTGGATGTCCGTGAGGCAGAAAAGCTCTATAAAGATATGGGCAGGGTGTTTGTGCCGAGGGAAGATGTGGGATACTATATCATAACCCCACACGAGGATTTTGAAGACCTTTTCGGCAGAAAAGCAGATAAACGCAGAAAGCTCTATAACGGAATGATAAAATGTAATTTGTATATGTATTTTGCGAAAAGATACAAATAATTTACATTTTTGTTCAAAGAGATTGCGTTTTGGGGTTGCCAAAAACAGTAATTTATTTTATAATTAAATAGTTTCATAAAACAATTTTGGAGGATTTTTAAATGTTTAACACAGTTATCGCTCTTTTGGGTTCAGCTGCAGGCGGCGAGCAGGGTGGACTGCTTCAGATGCTCATTACTCTTGCCCCCCTTCTTCTCGTTTTCGTAGTAATGTATTTTATGATGATCCGTCCCCAGAGAAAGCGCGAAAAAGAAATTGAAAAAATGCGCGCCGAACTGGAAGTCGGTGATGAAGTCATCACCTCCGGTGGTGTGGTAGGTCTTGTTGTAAGCCTTCGCGAAGACAGCGTTACCATCGAGACCGGCAGCGACCGCAGCAAGATCAGAGTTATGCGTTGGGCTATCCAGAAGAACAACACAATCCACGACTGATAAACAGATCGAAAAGCTGAAGGAATATGTCCGCACCCCTCGGAATAGTATTGTTCTGAGGGGTGATGTATATATGTCAGCAAATAAAAAAAGCTTTGAAAAACCGCTGTATAAAAAATATCTCACGGCGGTGCTGCTGGGCAGCGGCGCAGGAATGGCGGCGCTGTTGGCGGTGATCGGTCTGTTTGCGCTGGTGCTCTCCGTCGGCGGACTTACTTCCTCTGCTGCGCCTGTGTTTTCGGTGGCTTCGCTGTGTGCGGGAGCCTTTGTCTGCGGATTTTTTGTGGCACGCAGACTGCGTGAAAAGGGTCTGCTAATGGGTGCGGTAAGCGGGATATGGATGTTTTTGCTGTGCTGCATCGCAGGCTTGCTGTTCGGCAAAACACAGCTGCACTCCGCAATGGCGGCAAGGCTGGTCATTTCGGCTGTCTGCGCTGCAATAGGCGGAGTGGTAGGTGTGAATGTCAGACTCCGCAAACTCAGAAGAAATTGACCGTGCGATAGGGCGGGAACTGCTCCTGCCCTTGATTTTTGCTGTTTTAAAGCGAAAAAAATGCCGCAAAAACATTAAAAACCGAGAATTTAAAAATTTACACATAATTTGTTAAAAGATTTGATTGAATTATGCAGTGAATTGTATTATATTAAACTAAAGCCTTAATAGGGAGTTGTTTTGTTTTTTATGTCAGAGTTTGTTGCAAACAAAAAGCAGATAGAAACATTTTCCTTCATCGGCGCAGGAAACATGGCTTATGCCATCCTCAACGGAATGCTTAAGTCTCCCGACAGACCGAAGAAAATGCTGGTGTATGACGTGGCGGAAGAGAGAAAGCAGCTGTTTTCTCAGCTGGGATGCATTGCCGTCAACAGCGCAGCGGAAGCGGTCGAAGCCGCTGATTATGTTCTGTTTGCAGTTAAACCGCAAAATATGGATACCGTTATGGATGAGATCAAGGGAGTTATAACACCCGAAAAGGTGCTGGTGTTCATCGTTGCGGGAATGACCTCCCAATATGTGGAGCGCACGGTGGGTTTTGAGTGCAAAACCGTGCTGGTCATGCCCAACACTCCGTTTTTGATCGGCTGCGGTGCTGCTGCGGTCTCCGCAACAAAAACCGTCTCTCAAGAGGAATATGCTCTTGCAAAGTCAATATTTGCGGGCTCCGGAATAGTTGAGGATATCCCAAGAGATAAAATGCGCGAGGTCATCCCCGTAAACGGAAGCAGCCCCGCATTTATATATTATTATGTCAAGCTGTTTGTGGACAAAGCAGATGAGATGGGCATTGACAGAGAGGTTGCAATGCGCCTTTTCTGCAACACAATGATAGGCTCCGCAAGAATGATGCTGGAATCCGGCAAAACTCCGGATGAGCTGATAAAGGCGGTCTGTTCACCGGGTGGTACCACCCTCAAGGGAATGGAGCAGCTGGAAAAAGGCGAGTTCAAGGCTGCGGTGGATAGCTGCATAGAGCAGTGTGTAAACAGAGCCTACGAGCTCAGCAAGCAGTAATAGAAAAGCCCCGCAAAGCATATCATAGATCATGAAAGAAAAGTATGATCCGGGATATGCGGGGGATGAAAATGAGTTGGACAAGCGCAGAGTTTTTTGCAAAACAGCGCTCAAAAAGAATATATTCGGCAAAAAAACCGAAAAATTATCTGTTTTTCGTCATGGCAGCGCTGATGACCGCAGGTGTTGCGGTGGGTACGGTGCTGGCATCGTCGGGATATTTAAGCGAAAGTGCCTGCGAAGTTATATTGCAGGCGGCAGACGAAACCCTGCAGCAGCAGCGCTCCGCAAAGATGTTCACGACCGCAGCGGCTGCGTTTCTGCCCGCATTGGCGGTGATGGCTTTAATATTTCTCTCCGGCTTTTGTGGGGTAACGGCGCCTGCGGCAATGCTGATGCCCTTTGCAAAGGGCGTAGGCTTTGGTGTGCTGTGTGGCTGCATCTATCTCAGGGAGGGCGCGGATGCCTTTTGGCAGGTGGCGGTCTGCATATTTCCCACCGCATTTTTGGCGGGGATGCTGACGGCATCGGCGGCGGCGCTTTCGGTTAAGCTTTCGGCAAAATATTTTAAGGGATTGTTTTTGCGCAGGGAAGAGTTCCCCTCAAAAACAGAGATAAACCAATATTGTATAAAAAGTTTGGCATTGCTCGCAGCATTGTCTGTGGCTTCGCTGGCAGGTGCGGCAATTGCCGAAATGTATTTTAAATAAAAGTAAGCGGATGTAAAAATTGGAGGAATAGGCGTGGGTATTTTCGGAAATTCAAAGGAATCTGCAGGAGTAAGAAAAAACGGAGCAGAGAAAAAGAGAATATTTTTGGGTTTGGAGATATACTTCCGCAAATTTTGGAAGCTCTGCCTGCTCAACCTGATATATATTCTGTTTTGTCTGCCGGTTATCACCATCGGTCCTGCAACAGCGGGCGTGACCTATGTTTTGAGAAACTTCTCAAGAGAACAGCCCGGCTTTTTGTGGTATGATTTTTGGAGCGCATTCAAATCAAACTTCAAACAGTCCTTTGTAATGGGCATAATAAACATCATCGTCTATGGTGCAGGTGCCTTCGGTGCTTACATCTATTTTCTGCGCATTGAGGAAAATCGTGCATTTTTGGTGCTGTTTATAGCAAGCCTGCTCCTTTTGGTGCTCTATTCCATTTTCAACTATTACACCTATCTCGTAATGGTCACCGTTGAGCTCAAGCTGAGCGCAATACTCAAAAACTCTTTTATCTTCACGGTGCTCGGCATAAAAGACAACTTCTTTGCATGGCTGATAAACGCAGCGTTCATTTTCCTTGAGCTTATGTTTTTCCCCATCACTCTGCTTGTGATACTTCCCATCGGTTTTATCACTCCGCTGTTTGTCAAAACCTTTGCGGCATATCCCACGGTCAAAAAATATTGCATCGACCCCATGACTCCGGAAGATGATGAGGAGAAGATATTCAGCGATGAACTGCTGGATAGCGGCGATTCCGAAATGTAACATTCGATGCAAGCGGTTTTTAAGGGGTAAGATATTATGAAAAAGAACAATTCCGGCGAAGTTAAATACGGCAGATCGGTGCTGAGATGCACTTTTTCCGCAATTTTCAATGTTATCTCGGGAGTTTTTCTGGGTGCATTCGTGATATTCCTGCTGGGTGTTTACGAGAGTGAAACATTGAAGATCGTTGCGCAGGTGATATCGCTGTTCCTCTATGTGGTGATGATATATCTCGGCGGCTGGCACGAGGGCGACAGAGACCGAAATCTTGTAAGATTCAAGCACATTGAGCCGGATCTTTTAAAAGGTCTCAAGTTCGGTCTGCTGGCAATGATTCCATTCACCCTGATGACTGTGTTGCTTATAGTTGCAATGTATGTGCAGAACGAAACTGCCGCACTGGTTCTGCGTTCTTCCTTTAGGATTTTGAACTTCAACATAATAATCTTCATCAACTCCTTTATGTCTCCCGATGTGGTGACGTGGAAGGGTATTGGACTTATGAACCTGTTCTATCTTTCCATTCCGGCTCTTTCTGCAATTTCCTATATCTTTGGATATAAGAAAATTTCAATTTACGAAAAAACAATCTATAAGAGCAAGGATTCAGATGCTCAAAACAAAAAAAGCGGTCGTTGACCCGTCATATTGTAACAAACGCCCCGCATAGTGTTATGTGGGGTGATTGTGTTATGACGGCAACAGAAAAAATAAAAAACAAACAGCTGCGTGGGGTTGTGGCGGCGGCATCGCTGCTGATGATAACGGTGGTTTTGTGCATTTTTGCAGGTGCAATGGAGAAAAAAGCAGACGAGCAAAACAGCTTTCTGTTTGCATCAACAGAGGCGAAACATCCCGTTTTTGTAATCGACCCCGGTCACGGCGGACCCGACGGCGGAGCTGTTGGCGTCAACGGAGTGATAGAGAAGGAAATCAACCTGACAATATCGCTGAAGCTGCGGGATATGCTGGAGTTTTGGGGCTTTGACACGGTGATGACGAGAGAGACGGACGTGTCCATACACTCTCCCGAAGCGGATTCCGTCAAGGAGATGAAGACCTCAGATCTTCACAACCGCCTTGATATTGTGGAAGCCACACCCAATTCCGTTTATCTGGGAATACACCAGAACATGTTCGGGCAAAGCCAATATGACGGAGCGCAGATATTTTACGGTGTGCATTCAAGTGAGAGCGAAAGGCTGGCAGAGTGCCTGCAGACAGGTTTTGTAAGTAAACTGCAGCCGGAAAACATAAGACAGACCAAAAAAGCAGAGAAAAATCTGTTTTTGCTCAGCAATATAAGCGGGCCGGCGGTGCTTATTGAATGCGGATTTATCTCAAACCCGCAGGAAGCGGCGCTGCTTTGCGATGAGGAGTATCAAAACAAGCTGGTGTTTGTAATATTCACAGCGGTTGCGGAATATCTCTCGGAGAGCACCGAGGGATAGGACAAAAATAAAAATAGGATGTGCAATATGGCTACAGCAAAACAAAAAGTGATATATGTGTGCACCGAGTGCGGCTATGAATCCGCAAAATGGAATGGTAAATGCCCGGAGTGCGGCGAGTGGAACACCTTCACGGAAGAGGTGAGGGAGCAGACAAAGCCTGCGGCCGCAAGCAAAGGCGGATATTCCGCATCCCTCGTGTCGGAGATGGATGCGGTGCCCATCGACGATATCGACATAACCGACGAACTGCGCTACGACGTAGGCATAAGCGAGCTCAACCGAGTGCTGGGCGGCGGACTTGTGAAAGGTTCGGCGGTGCTGCTGGGCGGTGACCCGGGAATAGGTAAATCCACATTGCTGCTGCAGGTCTGCGGAAAGCTCTGCGGCAAAATGAAGGTGCTGTATATCTCGGGAGAAGAGAGCAGAACGCAGATAAAGCTGCGCGCAAAAAGATTGGGCGTTGGCGGACAGAATCTGCTGGTGGCAAACAAAACAGACCTCAGCGCCGTGCTTGCGCTGGTGGACAGCATCAAACCCGACGTTGTTATGGTGGATTCCATTCAGACCATCAGCAGCGAGGCTATCAGCTCCTCACCGGGCAGCGTGTCGCAGGTTAAAGAGTGCGCATTGATGATAACCCGTCAGGCAAAAATGGCGGGGATACCCGTAATATTGGTGGGTCACGTCAACAAGGACGGCGGAATCGCAGGTCCCAAGGTGTTGGAGCACATCGTGGACACCGTTCTGCACTTTGAGGGTGACAGAAACTATGCCTACAGAGTGCTGCGTGCAGAGAAAAACCGCTTCGGTTCCACCAACGAGATAGGTCTTTTCGAGATGCGTTCCGGCGGATTGGTGGATGTGGAGAACCCATCTCAGGCGCTGCTGTCGGAGCGTCCCCACGGAGTATCGGGCAACTGTGTCTGCTGCACAATGGAGGGCAGCCGCCCCATTTTGGCAGAGGTGCAGGCGCTGGTGACCAAAACCGGCTTCGGTCAGCCCAGACGCACATCCACCGGCTTTGATTTTAACAGAACTGCGCTGATTATAGCGGTGATAGAGAAGCGGATCGGCTATTTCTTGGGCGGCATGGATACCTACATCAACGTGGTAGGCGGTCTGCGGCTGGATGAGCCTGCCTGCGACCTCCCCGTGGCGCTGGCGGTGCTGTCGGGACTCACCGACACCGTCATAAGCGACCGACTTATTGCTTTCGGCGAGATAGGTCTTGCGGGAGAATTGAGATCGGTGAGCAACGTGGAGGCAAGGGTGCACGAGGCGATAAGACAAGGCTTTGATTGCTGCATTCTGCCGGAGCAATGTGTGCGTGTTCTGCCGGAGAATCTCAAAAAGCGAATCAGACTTTTCGGCGTAAAGAATCTTTACGAGGCATTTGCCGTTGTGCGCGGCGACGTGCAGGCAGAACAGTAACCGAATACAGACAAAACCAAAGCCCGGGCGTAA
>JAFSHJ010000016.1 GCA_017440425.1 Oscillospiraceae bacterium
CACGTTGAGATGATGGGACTTATGGGTGCCGGTAACAACCCCATGGTTGGTATGACCGTTGCTTGCGCTGTTGCTGTTGCTGAAGCTGCAAAATAAGATCAACCTTTAAGTTGAATCCATTGTGCCCCTGATATTTGCACCTCTGCAGATATCAGGGGTTTATTCTAAACCCGGACCGATTCTTTGCATTTGACATGGAGGCACACCGAAATGAAATATATTATCGACCACGACCTGCATATACATTCTCAGCTTTCCAGCTGCTCGCAGCACCCGGAACAGACACCTGCTGCCATTTTGAATTATGCCAAAAGATCGGGACTTAATCACATCTGCCTGACCGACCACCATTGGGACGAAAACGTGCCCGGCGCCAGCGACTGGTATGCTCCCCAAAACTATCCGCATCTGTCCCGATCCCTTCCGCTTCCCTCCGAAGATGGAATCACCTTCGATTTTGGATGCGAGACGGAATTTGACAGATTCATGACCCTTGGCATCAGCCGCGAAGCTATGGACAGGTTCACCTTTATCATCGTTCCCACAAGCCACCTGCACATGGCAGGTTTTACCATTGGGTGCGACATCACCTCCGTTGCAGAGAGAGCAAAACTTTATATGGAGCGCAACCACGCGCTGCTTGATATGGACCTGCCTTTTCACAAAATGGGACTTGCCCATTTCACCTGCGACCTTATGGCACGCAACTGCGACGGCAGTCGCGACGATATTATAAACGCTATCAGTGACGTTGAGCTTGCCGAATTTTTCGAACGCCTTGCAAAATGCGGAATGGGTCTGGAGCTCAACATCCCGTTGGGTGATTGCAGCAGCGAAACTTCCCTGCGCCCCTATCGCATCGCCCTTAAATGCGGCTGCAAGTTCTATCTCGGCTCCGATATGCACTCTCCCATAGATATGGTATCCGCTATTGCCCGTTTTGAGGCTATAACCGACGCCCTTGGACTGACCGAAGACGATAAGTTTGACTTTGCAAGAAAATGATCTCACTTTTCTGATTCTTTACACTTCCAAGCATCCCGTTCAGGAGGCTCTTTTTGAAAACTTTAAAATTTGACATTATGCGGGATTCTCCGTTCAAGGTCTTGCTTGGCGTTGTTGTTCCTCTTCTGTTGGTGTATGGCATCTCCGTCTGCATTTTGCTGCGGCGCAGACTGTTCGGCATCGAACCGCCACCCCAAAACAATGCATAATAAAAATTCAACCCTCGCCGTCATCGACAGCGAGGGTTTTGTTTTAAATGTTATGTCTGCGGTTATTTCTGCGGAAAGCCCCATTCAAAATGAGGCTTTTCTTTGTTGATTATTCCTTGAAACCTTTCACCTTTGTCATTCATAGTTCTAACCATTCGGAGACTATTCATCTTTCACTATCCATTTATTTATAAGTATAACCAGGATCACTACATCTATACAAGCTACAAACAACAAACCTATGCCTATTACTCCTATTATGGCATAGACTATATTGCGGTCCGGATCGTCCTTCGTAAAGTTCGGTGAAGGATGCAGCACGTCTTTATCGGAGTATTCTTTTGCCCAGGATGCTGTCAATACTGTATCACCATCCACCCTGTCTCCGTTTGCCACAACAACGCCGTTTTTCATCTTCCATCCACAGAAAGTGTAGCCTTCACGAGTCAGTTCCGGCAAATTCTCAACCGTCCCGTCATAATCGGTAAAGATGGTTTTGGTCCGTCCGTTTTCATCTCCATAATCAAGGGTGATCGCTTTGCGGATCTGCATCTGATACTCTGTGGCAGATATACCATCCTGCACCTGCACGGCAGGAAACACTCCATCCCGAAATTCAACTGCGGCAACGGTTTTTTCTGTAACAGGTATATCTGTCACACCGCAACTTGCTTGCTGCGGATTCCTGCTGTCATAGAATATCTCAACATCCATTTTCCCTTCGCCAACTCCGCGAATGGATGCGGTATATCCATCGACCAAATCAAAGAACTTGCAGCTTTCTCCCGAATCGTCGGTGTATACGCAGAAGTTTCCAAATTCAGTTTGGGCAAACATCTCCTGCCCGTCTTCAAGTGTCAGAATAACCTCTCCGCGGCTGTTGACAATGTCAACATCGACCGGACATCTTGATCCACCACCGTAAGAATTTTTCCATAAACCTGAAATATTGAATAAGCTATTCTCATCTCGCACAACAAGGAAAGCGTTCTTCTCGTTATCGCCCGGACGGTTGAGGCAGATATAAATGATAGGCTGATCCGTTACTACACTATCTGTAAGCAGTATCACCGAATAGCTCACACCATCGATGACCTGTTTTTCGCAGCGCAAAACATCCTGTGATGTAAAGCTCAGCAGTTTCAAAGTATCCCGACCGCCGGAATCCTGAATCCACAACGGTCCATCCCCCTTGTGAAAAAGGTAGGTGTCGTCGCCCCATCCGCTGTATACAATATCCCGCGTGGTTGCTTTTCCTCCGACATAACAATTTCCCATACGGGTGTTGGAAACCAGAATATCATCACCGTCACCACCGTACAGATAGCCCCGAACAAAACCCCAATGTTTCAGATACTCATCACCTGAAGAACCCAAATACAGCATAGACTCCGGTAATGCATCCAGAGGAACTGCCCAGGCCGAATCCCACGCATATATAGAAAAACTACCTACACACGAAATTTCACTCGACGAAGATAAGGACAGACTGTCACTGCTTGTATCATATTCCAGCATGCTGACAAGAGAATGTGCGCTTGCGCTGTTGGTGTCCTTATAAATCTTGTGCGGAATGTTTTGATACTCATTCTCCCACAATCCAACACTTGTATCGTTTTCATTGATGTGCGCAATGAAACCCCATTTGTCCACACCCAAAAAATTTCTCGACATTTCTTCAGGGATATTTAGATACAGCGCTTCATAAACCGAAGCGGCATTGAATACTTCTCCGTAAACACCATATCTCATGATGACCGTTTCAGCAAGAGCTCCTCCGAGCGAGTGCCCTGTAACCGAAATATCATAATCACTGAGTTCGGATAGGGAACAGCAGTACTTGTAGTAATCCATCGCTTCCCTAAGCTGCGCCGAAAAGGTGTGGAAAACCTGAAAAGGAAGATCATTAAAAAGCCAGTCGCTAACGCTGTCACCGCTCCAGGTGAAAAGAAGCTGAGTCAGTTCTTCGGACCCACGGAATGCGATGACTGCCTGTTTCGTTTTTTCGTTGCAAAATGTAACAGCATAAAAACCTTCACTTAGGGTTCTATTGGTATCTTCAGCCATATCCGCAGATGTAACTATCGGTTTCCATTCAAGAATGTTGCGGCACAGTGTTTGATATGGAATATTGCTGTCACCAACCTTTTCTCCAGGAGTGATTGCATCTGCGATCGTGTCGTTTTTGAATATATCTATATTAATGTAGTCCCAGTTTTGATAGGCAAGCTGAGACATTGCCATATAGTCGAGAGATGTCAGTGTATTGGAAGAAACATTCTCCTTTTCTGCGCATGGTAATTCCACATCAACAGGAACCCGAACCGCATCCTGATAGTTGCGTCCGCTCCAGGAAAACAGCTGACCGTCTTCGGTTAAAACCAATGTATTCATTGTGTCGGCCGCAACAGCAGCAATTCGATCCATTATTTTTTCGGCAGAGGATAAAGCCTCTTCATCCACATCCCAGCGATACAAGGACCCATCTGTTTTAATGATATATATGCAGGAAGACTCTTCCCTGAATCCGACATCATTGCAAGTAATGGCTTTTACGTCAGTCATCAGCTTAATGGGTACTGTTGCGTTTGTACGGTCGTACGGATCAACATCCGGATCATAAACCCCATCCAATCTCTCGCCCCAACCCCACAAAGCTCCGTCAGCGGTGATGGCAAATGACATATTGCGAAGCGCCTTAATGTAAACAACATCAGAAATCCCCGGCACCTGCGACGGAATGGCACAGTCCGGATCATCAAAATCAGAAATATATCCTTTTCCTGCCTGTCCGTAGTAATTCAATCCCCAACTCCACACCGTACCGTCTTCTTTGAGTGCCAAAGCATGACCTAAGCCTGCAGAAACGCTGACACATCTATCGAGATTCAAAACCGTTGTACCATAAGAACTGTTCTTTATGGTGCCGTCACCAAGCTGTCCATAATAATTATAGCCGCGCGAGGACACATGTCCGTCGTTATGCAAAACCAGGATATAGTTGGCCGTATATTGTCCTCCGACAGAAAAGCTTTTCACATCCTTGTCGATGACATGTGGTGTAGACTGATAGTAGTAGGTGGTACCATAATGATAATCGACACCATCGAAAATTACGGTTTCATCCTGATAGGAATAATTGCCAAGATACCCTTCGCCAAACAGGTTATAAGAGTTGCCTGTGTGTATTTGACCCCAACCCCATAACGTACCGTCAATTCCCAAAGCAAAGGCAAATCCAAGTCCGCCGGGAATGATAGCCTTTACTCCCGTAAGCCCCGTTGGAGTTGGAATTTCTACCGGGCGCACATTCATACCCGTATAGCCATCACCAAACAAGGATTTCGACCCGTCTCCCCACATATAGAGGTCACCTTCGGTCGAAACAACAGCAAACCCGCAACCGGGATTAACACCGTTAAAATTGCCGTTGTTTGAATCGACTCCCATAGCAGTCCCTCCAACAGTAGCAATCACATTCTGCAAGTCAGCATCTGAGAAGGCTATGATCTCATCTATTCCGTTTATAGTCTGCGCTGCCGCAGGAACGGCAAGGACAAATTGAAGCAGTACCGAAAAACAAAGAGTAAAAAGAAATAACTTTTTCATTACGGAAGTCCCTTTCTATATAAATGCTGTGTGCAAACGGAAAGCTTTTCTGTTTTGTAATATCCTATAAGCGAAAAAACTTGATGAACACATCTGTTCTTTCACAACAAATGCTATCCTATTTATATTTTAGGTAAGTTTTAGTCTTTTGTCAATCCATCTGTAAAACGTCCGGTAACAACCCCATGGTTGGTATGACCGTTGCTTGCGCTGTTGCTGTTGCTGAAGCTGCAAAATAAGCTGACTTTCAAGCATTATACTTGATGTAAAAACCCACGCCCTCTTTTGATGGCGTGGGTTTTGTTTTAAATGTTATGTCTGCGGTTATTTCTGAACAACAGCTTCAAACACATTCTTTTTCAGAATGCGTTTTGCGGAGATGCTCATACCGCAGGAAAGATATGCCAATGTTTTGGCTATGTTCATTGGCAGGGTGGCTATTGCAAAGAGAGACTGCACCGAGCCGCGGGCGGCAAGCAACCCGTCTCCCACATAATTGCCGATGAGCAGCATTATCACAAATGTGAGTATATGCGAGATGAAGGGCATCGCCACTCCTATCAGGACTATAAACAGAATCTCGCCTGCGCAGCTGCCGCTCCCGGAGAGTACCAGCACAAAAATGCAGGCTGCGAATGTCACCAGTATGTAAATAACGGTTTCCCAGGGTATTGCTCTGCCGCTCTGCACATATGCCATTACATCTGCGGGTGTGCCCACCAGCTCTGCCATTTTAACACGGAACACTACTGCCACAAGCACAAAAAGCATTGCAAGTGCCATCACCGCCGTCGCCACCGTCATCAGCATACCTGCCGTCTTTTTGGATCTTTCCGCTTTGCGGAATGCCATATCCTGCATTTCGGGCATATACACCGCACTCTGCTTGACGGGGATGCTCATACCGCAGCAGAGCACCATGACCGCAGATGCAGCCGTAGAGATCGGTGTTATAAAACTACAGATGTTGTTCACCTGCGCCGCCATTACAATAAACTTGGCGCCCATACTGCTTATTACGCCCTGCGTTGCATAGGTGATCATCGTGTTGACAAAGGGCAGACCCATCAGCGCCACCACCGCCAATATCTCTATCACAAAGAATTTCCCTTTGGTGTTGACACCCAAAAATGCGAAAAACACCACAAACAAAGTCGCCAACTGGCTGAGTATAACGGGAAGGTGGATGTAGTAGGGTATATAGATGTTCATTATCTCGCCATAGAAGAGATGCACGGCAAAATCACGCAGAACAGTTGTACACAGCAATATTGCCACTGTGGAAAGCACCGTCAGCACCAACGCTATGACTGAAATGATCCTTACTGTCTTTTTCACGGTCTTTCTCCTTATCGTTATTTTGTTTTATCATAGCACAAAGCTGCGAAGGAGTCAAATAAAACTATAACGGCAAAAACAGAAACTCAACTTGACAAAAATAACAAATAGGTGTTACAATCAAAAAATAGCCCACCTCTACCGAAAGGAGCTTTTATATGATCAATGTTGACAAAGTCTTTAAAATAGTTTCACACATTATGCCTGCTGAAATAAAAATTGCAGCATTGGATGTTCCGATTAATCTCCTCGATAGAACTTCTAATTTTTTAAGCAACACAATCGACAAACACACTGAGAAGGCATTATTAAAAGCCATATCAAAACACCCAGAAAACACACACTTGTTCATTAAGCCAAACCAGCAAATACACAATACCTACTTTGATATTTTTGACGAAGATGAGCAAGTTAAGTATATGGTTAAAATTGATTCCTCAACGCTAAAACAAAAGTTATATATTTACGATTCTTCTCAAACAGAGGTTGCTTCTATAACAAAAAAAGCCTTTACGCCTCGCCTTTCTTTTTCATCCAACTCTAAAAATATGGATTTTTCTCTTGAAGTCAACAAAGAGAATATAGGCACACTCAAATCCAAATACTCTCCCGACGAACAAACATTCAAGTTAAACTCTGAAGAATGGAGCTTTATAGGTGATATTTCTCATTGGGAATATACCATTTATAGCAACAGAAAAGAAATTGCTTACCTATCTCCCCACACCTTTTCCTTTGGCAAAACTTATTTTCTTGATTTTCCAAACCCAAACAATGAGCTCATGCTGTTGTTGCTTATATTTGCAACGAACATTTGCAACACCTCTGAAAAATAATCCCCCAACACAAAACCCGCCCGCAGTTTGTGCGGACGGGTTTGTTATTGCTATTAAGATTAGTTGCACTCTGCAACCAGCGGACCGGCCAGTTCTTTGAGGAAGAACAGCTTGCCTGCGAGGGTGGGCATAAAGGAGGAGGTGATCCACTTGCTGGGACCGTAGCGGAGGGTCATCCACAGGGACATACCCTGCCACTGCATTCCTCTGGAGAGTGCGCCGTCGCATCCGCCGATGATCTTGTCGCTCTGCAGGAAGAGGCCCGGGCCGATGGTGTTTGCACGGCAGGGAACAAGTGTTGTGCGGCTCTTGAAGGATGTGATCGCGTTCTGCTCGATGGTGAGGGGATGGAGCTGTGCGCCGATGCGGTGGGTCTGTGCCTTCCACTCTTCAACGGTCTCGAACTCTGCTGCGAAGTGGGGCTCCCAGAAAGCGATGTGGCACATTCTGCCGATACCGAATACTGTTACAAGCTTTGCGCCCTCAGCTTTGAGGTCAGCGATCTTCTGTGCGTAGGTGGGGAGGTTATCCTTTGTTGCAAAGTTGCGCTGATTTACGGGAACGGTCTTGTTGAGCTTGCCGTAGAAAGCGTCGGTCATTGCATAAGTGAAGGAAGCGGGGTTGCTGGAATCGAGGGTGTTGCCTTCGCCGTCGCTCCACTCGTCCATGTTGAAGCCGTAAACGTGAGAGCAGTCTACATCCCACTCATTGAGGAAGTATACAGCCCAGCGATACATACCCATAGGACCTACGGGGAGGATCATAGCAAGCTTTTTGCCTTCCTGACCTGCAACTCTGATCTCGTTTGCGATCTCGTGACCCATGAGCATATCAAACTCGGATACGTTTTCGCAGCAGACGGGCTGGAAATCGGGGTGCCAGAAATCCTGGCGCTCCATGATCTCTTCGGGAGAGTGAGAGCAGCACTCGTCTATTTTGTTAAAATCCCAACCTGCGGGATAAAAGCCCTCAAGCATAGAGCCTTTTACTGTTGACATGAAATCCATAGTTCTTTCCTCCATTTATATAATAGTAAAAAACACGAACAATTTTAATTTCCCTTAGGGAAGCAGGCGCTTGGTGGGGATTCTGGGCCAAGCATCGCAATGGGTGAAGCCTTCTGCATAGGCTGCGCCGCACTGGTAACCTCTGAACTTGGAGGTTGTGCGGACAAAATCGAGAAAATCGATGTGGTCGTGGTCTCTCATCCAAACGATCTGGCTGGCGTGGCAATCCAGAGCGGTGATCTTCTGCTCGATCTCGTCGGAGATATCCACATATTCATTGGGCAGGAAGTTGATTCCCGCAAGGTTATCGAAATAATAGAGCGGGGGAATGCCGGTGGATTTAGGGGAACCGCTCAGGTCTGTGGGAACAGCAAACACGGGACGCTCAACGCCGTCTTTCTTCTCGGTGGTCTCCCAAGGACAGCTGGTGGAGAAGCTGGCATCAAACACCATCTTGCTCACTTCCTGATGATCCTTCATATAGTCATTGGGGGAGTGGGTGAGGATAACATCGGGGTTGACGTGGCGGATAACATCGATGAGAGCATGAACAACGTCCAGATTGTAGGAATCCACTCTCAGGTCGCCCACATCCAGCATTACGTTTTCGTGAACACCCAAAATTTTTCCGCCTGCCTTAACCTCTTCCCAGCGGACAAGACGAAGCTCATCGGGGGGAATGAGAACGTGGCCCTTGTTGCCGTTTGCAACGTTGCACATTGTAACTTTGGCGCCCTGCTTTACATATTTTGCAAGGGTACCGCCACAACCGATCTCAAGGTCATCGGGATGACAGCCAACTGCCAAAACATTCATAAAAAAGCCTCCAATTATATTAACTCTGTAGTTAAAATGCTTAATTATACTTTATCCTAAATTAAGGAAAAAGTCAAGTATATGAAGATTAAAATAGCATTCTGTGACCGCTTTATTAAAGTTATTCTTTTAGGCAGATGTATGATTGCAAATCTTTTTTCGCTGTGATATAATGAAAAAAAGAACTTTTCCCCGTAATTTCACCTGAATACGGTTTGTTAAAGGATGTTTGAAATGTTTAAAAAGTTTTTCAGCAGCATGAAAGACAAAAAATATCTTTCGCTTCTTTTTGTGGCTGCCGGCGCAATTGTTTTTTATGTTTTCCTGCAGCGCTTTGACGATTTTAAAAAGTTTTTGGACAGTGCCTTCTCTCTCATCTCGCCATTTATATGGGGCGCTGTGATCGCCTATCTGCTCAACCCCATAGCCAAGTTCTTTGAGCGCACCATATTCGGAAAATTCAAAAAACGCCGTGCGGCGCACACCATCAGCGTGCTGATGACCTTTATTCTTGCCATTGCCGCCGTTGCACTGCTCATGGTTGCCATCGTTCCGCAGATCGCATCCTCTGTTATGATCCTTGTGGGCAACCTTGAAGGCTATTTTGCACTTCTCCAGAAAACCCTCAATAATTTTATTGCCAACATCCCCTTCCTTGACGAAGAGATGGTCAACATCGACAAGCTGGTCGGCTCCTGGGAACAGATATTCAAGACCGTTACCGACTGGATCATCAACAACATCGAAAACATCATCGGTGTATCCTACAAGGTGGGCAGCGGCGTGTTCAACGGTGCCATTGCCGTCATCTTCTCGGTTTATGTTCTGCTTGACAAAAACGATCTCAAGCGCCTTGCAAGACGTCTTGCCGCAGCTCTCCTTCCCGCAAAGCCCTATGCCCGTTTCGGCGAGATTGTCCGCAAAAGCAACAGCATCTTCCTCGGCTACATTGGCGGCACCCTGCTGGATTCCCTCATCGTGGGTGTTGCAAACTATCTGTTTATGCTGATCATGGGCATGCCGTATGCGCTGCTCATCACCGCTATCGTTGCCGTCACCAACCTCATCCCCAACTTCGGTCCTTTCATCGGTGCTGTGCCCAGCGTGCTCATCCTTCTGCTCATCGACCCCTGGGATGCTCTTTGGTTTGTGGTTTTCACAGTTGTTTTGCAGTTCCTTGACGGCAACGTCATTAAACCGCTGCTCTTCAGCGATTCCACCGGTCTCCGTCCCGTTTGGGTTTTGGTCGCCATCATCGTCGGCGGCGGAGTTATGGGCATTGTTGGTATGCTCATCGGCGTTCCCCTCTTTGCCATTATCTTCTATCTTCTCAACGAGTGGCTGGAGACCCGTCTTCCCGAACGCGGCTTCAATCTCGACGGACATCGGGTGGACAAAAACGGCAACCCCATCATTCCCATCCCTCCGCAGGTGGTGACCATATCCACATCGGAACCCACCCCCTCTGCCACCGAGGAGATCGACATCCCTCACGACACCGAGGTGTCCTCCGATACCCAGGATGCTCCCCCTTCCGATGAGGCAGCTCCCTCCGAAGCTTCCGAAAACTGAACAAATAACAAAAATCCCAAGTGTAACAATCTGCACTTGGGATTTTTAATTGCACAATGTCCCCATTTCCCGCCGACGTTAAGTCGGCGGCTCCGCCTCACAGCGGAGTAGCCTCGCGGAGCGAAGCAGAAATGGGGACGTTTCAGTCGGTCTGATTTTTCGGTTCAGATATATTTTGCGATCTCGCCGATCTCATCCAGAATGTAGTCGGGCTTGATGCTGCCCTTCTCCACATCCTCAACGGTGCTCTCACCGGTCTTGACCATGATGGTGGTGATGCCTGCGTTTGCACCAAGTGCGATATCGGTGTAAAGGCGGTCGCCCACCATAGCCATGTCGGAGAGGGGCACACCCGTTTTCTCGGAGACAGCCTTTGCGATGCCTGCATACGGTTTACCGATTATCTCATCGGGGCGGCGGCCGGTGGACGCCTCAACACAGGCTATCATTGCGCCGATGTCGGGCATATATCCCGTCTCGGTGGGACAGTTGAAATCGGGATGGGTGGCGATGTATCTCACACCGTTGCGGACGTGATCGCAGAGCAGCCACAGCTTTTCGTAGGTGAGGGTGGTGTCAAAGCCAAGCACCACAAGGTCGGGATTATCCTTCACAAGGGCAATACCCACGTTTTCCATCTCTTTTTCAAGGTCGGGAGTACCGATAACACAGACACGCAGCTGTCTGCCCAGCTCTTTCTGCTCCTTTGCAAGGGAGATGGCGGTGGCCTCGCCGGATGTGAATATCTTCTCTTCCGGGGTGGTTATTCCCATGCGGGAGATCTTCTGTGCATATGTAAAACGGTTTTTGGAGGAGTTGTTGGTGAGGAACAGATAGTCCTTCTCTTTGGATGCGTTTATCTTTTCCATAAAGGTGTAGGAGCCGGGGAAAATTTTGTCGCCAAGATAGAAAGTGCCGTCCATATCCAGCAAAAACAGTTTGATGTCTTCCAGTTTTTTCATTTTGTTTCTCCTTGCTTACAGCTTTTTAAGTATATGTATTCTGAATTCCGCAGCCGTCTCCAGCTTTTCAAGCTGTGAGAGCCGCTGCACACCCTCCCTGGGTGTGCGCCAGAAATATGGCGTCATTGAGAAGAGGTTGGATATATCCGTTTGGTTTTCCAGCGAAAGCTTTGATTTCACTTCGATTATATCTGCGTATTTGAAGCCCTCGTATTCTATATCTTTCTCCTCGTTTTGATAGGGCTTGTCGTAGGCGATGCTCTTCATCTCCCAAAGATGCCCTGCAGCAGGCACCACATAGATGAAATATCCGCCTTTTTTAAGTACACGACGGAATTCCTCCTCCGCCAGCGGTGAGAAGCAGTTGAGCAGAATATCAACGGAGCTGTCCCTTATGGGCAGGTGAAA
>JAFSHJ010000192.1 GCA_017440425.1 Oscillospiraceae bacterium
GAAACCGATACCATGCCTCAGTGGGCAGGTTCTTCCTGGTATTTCATCCGCTATATCGATCCTCACAACAAAGAAGCGCTTGCAAGCCCCGAAGCAATGAAATACTGGCTTCCCGTTGACTGGTACAACGGCGGTATGGAGCACACCACTCTGCACCTGCTCTATTCCAGATTCTGGCATAAGTTCCTCTATGATATCGGCGTAGTTTCCACCTCCGAGCCCTATTCCAAGCGCACCAGCCACGGTATGATCCTTGGTGAGAACGGCGAGAAGATGAGTAAATCCCGCGGAAACGTTGTCAACCCGGATGAGGTAGTCGCTGAATACGGTGCAGACACAATGCGTCTGTATGAGATGTTCATCGGTGACTTCGAGAAGGCTGCTCCCTGGAGCTCCACCTCCATCAAGGGCTGCAAGCGCTTCCTCGACAGAACCTGGGCTCTTCAGGATATGCTGGTTGACGGCGACGAATACTCCGCTGAATTTGAGAGTGCAATGCACAAGACCATCAAGAAGGTAACAGAGGATATTGAACAGATGAAGTTCAACACCGCTATTGCCGCCCTGATGTCCTTGATAAATGATTTCTATGCAGCAGGCAAGGTCAACAAAGCCGAGCTCAAAACCTTCCTCACACTTCTTGATCCCTTTGCACCGCACATTGCCGAAGAAATTTGGCAGCAGAAGGATTTCGGCGGAATGGTCAACGAGCAGAAGTGGCCCGAGTTTGACGAAGCTAAATGCGTAGATGCTACCATCGAGATAGCTGTTCAGCTTTGCGGAAAGATCAAGGCAAGAATCAACATTGCTGCAGATCTCTCCAAGGAAGCTGCAATTGAAGAAGCCAAGAAAGCTTTGGCTTCCGAGCTTGCCGGAAAGACCATTGTAAAAGAAATTTGCGTTCCCGGAAAGCTTGTCAACATCGTTGCGAAATAAGCAGAAGCAATAAAAAATTAATTGTAATTGTTAAGTTTCTGCAAATATTTTAATATTTGATTAAATTTACAGGGTATTGCTTGACATGTGAGAAGAATTATTGTATAATAACTTTTGTTGTATCTTGCAATAATACTCCTGCGGCGTGGGGAGGGATATAAAATGGCTGAAATACATGTAAAAGAAAACGAGTCTTTGGACAGCGCTCTTAGAAGATTTAAGAGACAGTGTGCAAAGTCCGGCGTTCTTGCGGAAGTTCGTAAAAGAGAACACTATGAGAAGCCTTCCGTAAAGCGCAAGAAGAAGTCCGAAGCAGCTCGCAAGCGTAAGTTTAAGTAAGACTTAAGCGGGAAAAAACGGGCTTGAAAAAGCATGAGAGCGAGCAAATGAATAATTTGCTCGCTTTTTCATTAAAAAAATAAGCATACATAAAGAGGATAATATGCGTTTGTTAAAAGCGGACCATCGCTTTAAGCGGATATATGAGATTTCCCCTGAGTGGATAGTTGAAAATAATATAGAGGCGTTTATTCTCGATGTTGACAACACCCTGACAGAGCACGGAAGCCAGCTGCTGGATGACAGAGTTGCAGCCTGGCTGGACACAATGCGTAATTGCGGAGTGAAGCTTGTTATTTTGTCCAACAACAGAGATAGGCGCGTTAAACCTTTTGCGGAAAAAATCGGGCTTAGTTATATCGCCAACGGTATGAAGCCGTTTTCCTACGGTGTCAACAAGGCAGTTGCGCTGCTTGATTGCAAAATTGAAAACATTGCAATGATCGGAGACCAGGTGTTTACCGATGTGCTCGGCGGTAATATTGCCGGGGTTAAAACTGTGCGTCTCGAACCCATAAGCCACGAGAAAGGTAAATTTATGCGCTTTAAGCGTAAACTTGAAAAACATCTGGACTGAGGTTTTGAACTTATGCTTCAAAATGCTTGGTCCTTGTTTTTTTAAACTGCAATTGCAGCCATTGCCGCGCGGCTCGTTCCCTCTGATTACATCAGAGGCGGCCGGTGTGACGGCCGTACCGAACCGAAGGTTCGGTGAACGAGCCGCATTTGCGGCAGGATGGTGCTTTCAAAGATATGCAAAACATTTCAAAGGAGAGAAAGAAATGTCAGATAATACGGTAAGATTCGGTCCTGCAGGCAACTCGAACAGCTTCAAGGGCAAGACAGTAGATATTGCGGATTATGTGGCGGAGATGGGACTCAATGCCTACGAATACCAGTGCGGACGGGGAGTAAGGGTAAACACCGCAGCGGTTACAGAGCTGGGAATAAGGGCAAAGAACGCGGATATAGCCCTTTCTCTGCACGCACCTTATTACATCTCGCTCTCATCGTTGGAAGAGGAAAAACGCCTTGCCAGCGTGGGATATATCCTGCAGAGTGCAGAGGCAGCACGCCTTATGGGTGCGACAAGGATAATCGTGCATTCCGGCTCCTGCTCAAAAATATCCCGAAGCGATGCGCTGGAGCTGGCAAAAGATACGCTGAAGAAAGCGATGAATGCATTGGATGAGAAAGGCTTTGGCGACATCACCGTTTGTCCCGAGACAATGGGTAAGGTAAACCAGCTGGGCAACCTGGAAGAGGTTATGGAGCTCTGTCTCATTGACGAGCGGCTTATTCCCTGCATAGATTTCGGACACCTTAACGCAAGAGACCTGGGTGCGTTCAAAACCCTTGCGGACTACGCAAAGGTGTTTGATACCATGGAGAATAAGCTGGGCGCAGACAGAATGAAGCGCTTCCACTCTCATTTCTCAAAGATAGAGTATTCCGCAGGCGGCGAGAAAAAGCACCTCACATTTGAAGATACCGTGTTTGGTCCCGATTTCGAGCCGGTGGCAGAGTTGACTCTGAAGAAAGGCGCACACCCCACCTTCATCTGCGAATCCGACGGCACACAGGCAGAGGATGCGGCAGCAATGCGAAAAATGCTTTTGGCAAAGCTTTGATAATAAGAAAGTAGTAGGCACAATGAAAAGACTAAAAATAGGCGTTTTTTGAGCAGGAAGAGGAGAGTATCTTGCACACAATTTTATAGCTCTGGATTGCGACGTTGTTGCTCTTTGTGCTTTTCATTCGGCAGTGACAATGTCCTCAGTGGGAATTTTGGCGCACCGCTCTATGCTGGAAGGAAGCGTACCCTATGATATTCCTGACTTCCGCAAAGAGGAAGACAGAGTGAAATATGAAAACGACCGTCTCTCTCCGTTTTACGGTAGCGACAACTCTCTGCCCACGTTGCCGGTCTGTTCGCACACAGACTACAAACCCACAGAAAAGCAGCTGGAGAAATACAAAGAGGTTATTGGCGAATAATTTAAAATTAAAAATCCACGGCAGTTTAATTTCTGCCGTGGATTTTGTGTTTATAGGTGTGGATTATTTTTCAAGAGAGAAGATACCTACGCTGTGATCCTGGCGGTTGAGATATTTGCCTCTGGTGAAATCGGGAATATCCAGCTTTTTGCTGCCCTCTTTCAGGGATTGCTCGGAGAGAGCGGTTATGCACATCCATGCAGCGGCATCGTAAATGTCAATGGGGGGATGTGTGTTGTTGAAATAGCTGTCAAACAGCGCAGCAAGAAGAAGATAGTCCATGCCGCCGTGACCGTGTCCCAAAAGCTCTTCGGGGTTAGCCCAAAGGGGATGATTGTAATATTTGGCATAGTCCTTGGCGTTGTTCCAAAGCTTCTGGGGATAATCGTGATATTTATCGTGAACCTTGTCGAGATATACAAGGTTACCGTCTTCCATGAACGCACCCTCTGTACCGCGGACGGTGAAAAGGCGGCTGTAGAAACGGGGAAGAGTGGTGTCAAGGGTGAGGTCGATGGTCTCGCCGTTTTCGCAGGTGATGAAGGATTTGACAATATCACCCTGAGCAAAGCTTGCGTTGCAAAGCTCGGTGTCCTCGGGCTTGTTGCGGCGCACAAAGGAGTTTACACCTTTAGCTCCGGATGCAACGGTGATGATGGAGGTCATGCGATTGCCGCGGTTAATGTCAAGAAGTTTTGCGATGGGGCCGAGGTCGTGGGTGGGGTAGTTGTCGCAGTTGCGGGCAAGATAGTTGCGCAGGCGGTACTGGCGGTTTTCCTTGCCGTAGGCAACCTGACTGCGCAGGTCGTGACAGTAGCCGCCGGCACAGTGGACGATCTCGCCGAAAAGTCCCTGACGTGCCATGTTGAGGGCAAGCAGCTCTTTTTCGCCGTAGCAGCAGTTTTCAAGGAACATAAAGGGAGTGCCGGTCTCCTCATAGGTGTCAACCAGTCTCCAGCAATCCTCCACGCAGTAAGCGCCGCCAACCTCAATGGCGGTATATTTGCCGGCTCTCATGGAGTCCACAGCAATGTCAACGTGGGATTCCCAGGAAGTGAAGACAAAAACAATGTCCACATCTTCGCGGTTGATAACTTCCCTGTAGTTTGTGGAACCGAAAGGTGTGTATCCGCGGGCATCAGCTACCGCTTTTTGGGCATTTTCAACTCTGTCCTCATATTCGTCGCAAACAGCGGTGATATTTACAAAATCAAATTTTAGAAGTTGACCTACCATATTGGGACCGCGGCGTCCGTAACCAATGGCAGCAGCATTAACGGTTTTATTCATATGCTTACCTCCGATATTTTTGCGCTTTCAAAAAATGTAAGCGCTTACTTTTTGCTTTGAAACTATTATAACACATTTTTATCTTAATTACAATAGCATTTTCAATAAATAAAAACTCCCGAGAGTTCTCGGGAGTTTGAGATACGGTTTAGAATTCGAGAGAGAAAAGTCCTTCGCTGTGTTCTTTTCTGTCCAGATATTTTCCTCTTGTAAAATCGGGGAAATCCATCTTCTTGTTTCCCTCTTTAATGGATATCTCGGAGAGAGCGGTGACACACATCCAGGCAGCTGCGTCGTAAACATCAACGGGAGGATGGGTGTTGTTGAAGTAGCTGTCGAACATTGCGGAGAGAACGAGAAAATCCATGCCGCCGTGACCCTGACCATAGAGCTTTTCGGGGTCGCCCCACAGAGGATGATGATACTTCTCTTTGTATTCTTTCGCATTGTCCCAAAGAGGATTGAAGGAATGCTCGTGATACTGATGATGTTCAGAATCAAGGAAGACGGCGTTGATATCTTCCATATACATGCCCTTTGTGCCGCGTACGGTGAACTGACGGCTGTAGCAGCGGGGAAGAGTTGTATCAAGAGTGAGAACGATGGTCTCGCCGTTTTCGCAGGTGATAAAGGTCTTTATGATGTCTCCCTGGGCAAATGTTGCGTTGAGAAGCTCCTTGTCGTCAGCCTTGTTTTCAAGGATATAGCTGTGCATACCCTTGGAGGCAGATGAAAAAGAGGTGAGAGAGGTGAGACGGTTGCCGCGGTTGATGCCGATAAGCTTGGAAATGGGACCAAGGTCGTGGGTGGGATAGTTTTCGCAGTTGCGTGTAAGATAGTTGCGCAGGCGGTAGTGGCGGTTTTCCTTGCCGCCGGCAACCTCGCCGCGGAGATCGTGGCAGTAGCCGCCTTCGCAGTAAACGATCTCGCCGAAAAGTCCCTGCTTTACCATGTTCATAACAAGCAGCTCTTTTTCGCCGTAGCAGCAGTTTTCAAGGAACATAAAGGGAGTGCCGGTCTCTTCCTGGGTGTCAACCAGTTTCCAGCAATCCTCCACGCAGTAGGCGCCGCCAACCTCAAGACCGGTGTATTTGCCTGCTTTCATGGAAGCAACTGCAATGTCAACGTGAGATTCCCAAGCGGTGAAAATGAGAACCATGTCCACATCGTCGCGGTCGATAATTTCTTTATAATCAGTTGTGCCGAAAGGTGTGTAGCCACGAACCTCCTGAACAGCCTTCTGTCCGTTTTCCATTCTGTCCTCGTAAAAATCGCAGACAGCGGTGACGTTTACATAATCTAATTTGAGAAGTTCTCCGCGAAGCATATTGTAGCCGCGTCCGCCGAGACCTATAACTCCAACATTAACGGTCTTGTCCATGTTTTTTCTCCTTTTTAAACTGAAAATCAGGTTGTGAGAATTGAACCTGCTGTTATTATATCACGAATATTTGGGGGGTAAAATATGTTTCTGAGCATATTTCTTTAGGTTTTGAGTAATATTCCGTGGAAACACAGCGGAGAAAAACGATCATTCAAGGGAGAAGAGACCGGTGTTGTGGTCATTTCTGTCAAGATATTTGCCCCTTGTAAAATCGGGGAATTCAACGCTTCTGTTGCCCTCTTTGATGGATATCTCGGAGAGAGGAGCCACGCACTTCCAGGCAGCGGCATCGTAAACATCGATGGGAGGAATGGTGTTGTTGAAATAGCTGTCAAACATTGCGGTGAGGGTGATGAAATCCACGCCGACCTCTTTTTGTCCATAGAGCTTTTCGGGGTCACTCCAGACAGCGCCGCCGTACTGTGCCTTGTATTCCTTTGCGTTGTCCCAAAGGGAGCGGGGATCAAAGGTGACGTCGTTGTGGACACCGTCGAGGAATACGCAGTTGCCGTCCTCCATATACATGCCCTTGGTGCCGCGGACAGTAAACTGACGGCTGTAGAAGCGGGGCAGGGTGGTGTCAAGTCTCAGCAGGATGGTCTCGCCGTTTTCGCAGGTGATGACGGTGGTGATAACGTCGCCCTGAGAGAATTTGGTGTTGCACAGCTCGGTGTTATCGGGGCTGTTGGCACGGATATATGTGTTCAGACCCTTTGCAGGAGATGCAAAGGAGGAGAGAGACACCATACGGTTGCCGCGGTTGATGTTAAGTAGCTTGGCAATGGGGCCAAGGTCGTGGGTGGGATAGTTGTCGCAGTTGTGGTTGAGATAGTTGGAGAAACGCAGTCCGCCTGCAATGGGGCCGCGGAGGTCGTGGGCATAGCTGCCTTCGCAGTGAACGATATCACCCAAAACACCGGCCTTTGCCATGTTCATCGCCATAAGCTCATATTCGCCGTAGCAGGTGTTTTCCAGGAACATGAAGGGAGTGCCGGTCTCCTCCTGGGTGTCAACAAGGCGCCAGCATTCTTCAATGTTGGAGGCACCGCCGATCTCCATTGCGGTGAACTTGCCCGCCTTCATGGATCTTACCGCATAATCAACGTGGGAATCCCAGAAGGTGCAGATCATAACAAGGTCAACGTCATCTCTTGCCAGCAGCTCATCCACGTTTGTTGTGCCGAAGGGCGTGGTTCCGCGGGCATCGAAAACAGCTTTCTGTGCAGCCTCCACCTTGGGCTGGTTGCGGTCGAAAACAGCGGTAATATTTACATAGTCCATTTTGAGCAGATAATATTTAAGGAAAACATTTGCACGGCCTCCAAGACCGATAAGTCCAACGTTGACAGATTTACTCATAATTGTTTCTCCTTTGGATGAAATTTCTCTTGGTGAAGCGGTATTATTACCCATATTATAGCACAAAAATTTTCAATTGGAATAGGCTTGATAAAATTAAAAATAAAAAATATCGTCGGTTTTATCCGACGATATTTTTAAACTGATATTATTCCAAATGGTCTTCCAGCTCGTTGAGCATTGCAATTCCGCGGACATATATCTCGCCGTTTTCAGCGGTGACGGTGATAAGGTCGGGATAGCTGGGGGATTCGATGAGAATGTTGCAGATCTCATCCTCAACTTCCTGACGGATAACACGTCGGATATCGCGGGCGCCGCCGGCCTTGCCGTAAGCACGTTTTGCAATGAGACGGAGCAGATCATCGTTAAAATCAATGTTGATGTGCTTTTGCAGAAGGGCATCACGCAGCTCGTTCATAAGCAGACGGGCGATCTCTGCAAAATCGTTTTCATCAAGGTTGCGGAAGACCACGATCTCGTCCACACGGCCGAGGAATTCGGGGCGCAGGAACTCTCTGAGAGCGTTCATCACTCTGTCCTTGGTGGCTTCGCTTGCCTCTTTTGCAAAGCCGAGAGCGCTCTCACGCAGCTGGCTGCCTGCATTGGAGGTCATGACGATGACGGTGTTTTCAAAGGATACGGTGCGTCCGTGGGCATCGGTTATCTTGCCCTCGTCAAGTATCTGCAGCAGAATGTTCATAACATCGGGGTGAGCCTTTTCGATCTCATCGAAAAGCACCACGGAATAGGGACGGCGGCGCACCTTTTCGGTGAGCTGTCCTGCCTCGTCATAGCCAACATATCCGGGAGGAGAGCCCACGATTCGGGAGACGGAGTGCTTCTCCATAAACTCGGACATATCAAGACGGATGAGGGGATCCACATCGTCAAACAGCTCTTTGGAGAGCACCTTTACAAGCTCTGTTTTGCCCACTCCGGTGGGGCCGACAAAGATGAAGGATGCGGGGCGGTTAACGCCGCCAATGCGGATCCTGGAACGTTTAACGGCCTGTGCAACCAGCCTTACAGCCTCGTCCTGACCGATTATCTTTTTTCGTAGGTTTTCCTCCAAACCTGCAACCTTTGCAAGCTCGTTCTGCTGAATTTTGCTTGCGGGAATGCCGGTCCAAAGCTCGATCACCTTGGCAATATCTTCGTCTGTAACAGCGGCAGAGAGAGCCTCTTTTTCAAGCTCACCCATCTGTACCTCGCTGCGCATAATGTCTGCCTTGATGCGTGCAATTTTCTCGTAATCCACGTTTTCCGCATCGGAGGTGGCTGCCTGCTCCTCTTCACGGAGCTTGGCGAGATGTTTCTGTGCGGTCTGGTATTCCTCCAACGCCTTGTTGCGCAGCTCTGCGCAGGAGCAAGCCTCGTCCAGCAGGTCGATGGCTTTGTCGGGAAGATATCTGTCGTTGATGTATCTCTCACTCAGGCGGACGATATCCTCCACCATAGCGTCGGAAACGGTGACGTGGTGATACTGCTCGTAGTAGCCCTTTATGCCGCGGATGACCTCAATGGCATCTGCAATGGAGGGCTCGTTGACGGTGACGGGCTGGAAGCGTCTTTCAAGGGCGGAATCTTTTTCAATATATTTACGGTATTCGTTGAAGGTGGTTGCGCCGATAACCTGGATCTCGCCGCGGGAGAGTGCGGGTTTAAGGATGTTTGCCGCATTCATGGAGCCCTCGGAATCGCCTGCGCCAACAAGGTTGTGAACCTCGTCAATAAAGAGGATGATGTTCTTCTCTGCCTTGACCTCTTCGATAAGACCCTTTACACGGCTCTCAAACTGACCTCTGAACTGTGTGCCTGCCACAAGGGAGGTGAGGTCCAGCAGCATAATTTCCTTGTCCGCAAGTTTGGCGGGAACATCGCCGTTGGCAATTTTAAGGGCAATGCCCTCGGCAACCGCAGTTTTACCAACACCGGGCTCACCGATGAGGCAGGGGTTGTTTTTGACGCGGCGGTTGAGTATCTGTATTACGCGGTAAATCTCTTCTTCGCGGCCGATAATGCGGTCAAGCTTGCCTTCACGGGCCTTTTTGGAGAGGTTGTCGCAATAGTTGTCGAGGAATTTGCGCTTCTGGTCGCCCTTTCCGGCAGATTTTTTATCTGCTTTGGGCGCAGATTTTGCCTGACCATCTTCACCCGGCTGGTTTTTGCCAAAAAGCTGGTTGAGGAAGGGGAAGGTCTGTGCGCCGCCCGCTTCAAAATCCTCATCGCCTTCGGGGAGGGTCATCATCTCGCTCATGTTTTCGGCATCCTCGTCGGAGATGCCCATCTTTTCCATCATATCGCTGACGGGTTTAATGCCAAGCTCTTTTGCGCATTTAAGGCACAAGCCCTCGTTGGTGGTGTTGTTGCTTCCGTCCATGCGGGTCAAAAAGATCACGGCTATGCGCTTTTTGCAGCGCGAACATAACATATTCATTATCGGGTTAGGCTCCTTTTGTAATAAGCATTGGAAAATGTGTTTTTGCTATATATAATTGTTGAGAAAATAGTCATTGATTATGCCAAAGGGGCAGCTCAGGAAAGTTTTGGAGTTGAGTCGTTGTCAGAGAGTGCCTTTTTGGATTTGAAGAAATCGGGAATGTACATTATGAAGGAGAAGAGGGTAAAGCCTGCGGCAATGAGCAGCATTATGAAAACGGTTTTCTCCTCAAGGTTGGGCATACAGATGATATACAAAGTGAACACGTGGAAGATGAAGGTGCTGAGCTTTCCAAACCATCTTGAGCCGGTGAGCGGTGTCTGGGGAGATTTTTTAATAAGAAACGCACCTGCGCAGAGCATCGTGAGCTCTTTTACAATGAAGAATATGAGGATGAACAGCAGAATATTATATCTCAATGTGAGGCAGAGACAAACCGCAGCCTGAGTAAATTTATCTGCAACGGGATCGAGTATCTTGCCAAGGGGAGTGATGAGGTTGAATTTGCGGGCAATCACACCGTCGGCAATGTCGGTCAAGCCGGAGAACAGCAGCACCGCAGCAGCCCAGCGGTATTGGGCAGGATCTTGGTCATCCGCCGTAAGATATAACCCCATAAACAGCGGAATGAGGAGAAGTCTGATTACAGAAAGAATATTCGGAACATTGAGCTGGGATCTTAAAGTCTTCATAGCGTTTCGGAGAGGTCCTTTCTTTCAAAAAGATATATGTCAAAAAAGATTTATTGCCGTAAAATTATAAACATAGTGATAGACAAGGGAATTCTGGATGGTCTGTTCGGAAAGAATATCCGTTGAGATGCCTCCGGCGAGTATTATTCTTATTGCAACAGTCAGCACAAGCACAACAAGTGCGGCAAAGGCAAGCCCAAAAACTCCGCCGAGGAAGCGGTTTATTCCGCCAATGACGGGGACTTTGTTGACAAGCCCCAGCGATTTTGCAATAAGCTTTATCAAAAAGGATATCACTACCAAATAGAGGATAAAGGTGACGGATTGCAGCAGCGCAATGACGATCGGGGAGATGAAGGTATCCACAATGGTGACAGCGGTGTTTTCTGCGGCAGATGCAATCAGGGAATCCAGCTTTGCAGTGTGGGTGCTGAAATTAAGCAGCAGCTTGAGGGAGGCGGAGACCGCAGGGGAATCGGAGGAGACGGCGGTGAGCAGCTCCTGCAGATCGTGGGAATCGGGCAGAGCGTTTGTCACGGAGCCCAGAAGCTCGTCACGCAGAAAGCCGACAAAAAGGAAATCGGCGGTGTAAGAGCTTAAGAATGTTGCCGCAACAACCGCAACCGCAGAGCCTATCAGCAAAAACAGCATCTTCAAGGCGCCGCATTTGCGTCCAAGGCAGATGAAAATTATTGCAAGCACAACCAAAACCAGGTCGTAGATATAGGGATAAAATGTATTCGACATTTATTGAAGCTCCATAAAAGGAAAATCATTCGGTTATAACGGGTTCAAATGTGAGGGTGAGGATAGAGGAATCGGTGACAGCATATGCAAGGGAATCCATAACGGTGAAAGCAAGGATATCCTCCTCTGCAGATGCGGTTTTTGTCATAACGCCGTCGGTGTTGTAAAAGGAGACGGTGCTGTCGGAGAGCAGATACAAGCCGTCGGTGGAGACATAGATATCGGTTATTTCGGTCACATCGGTGAGGGTGAACAGCTCAAAGCAGTCGCTGTCGAGCAGGGTGATGCTGTTTTTGTTGGTGTCGTCATCGGTGAAGATCAGCGCCATCAGCTCGTTGTTGGTGCGGCGGTAGCCGGAAAGGGTGCGGTTGGAATAATCGAAGGTCATCTCTGCGGAGCCGTTGGAGGAGACGACCACGGCATTGTTCTCCATAACGGCATAAACTCTGTTTTTGGAGACAGCCGCAATATCGTAAATGATGGTGTCCTCGTAATATCTTCTGAAAAGCTCCTCGCCGTTGGTGACGTTGAAGCTGATGATGACCGAGCGCAATCTTCCGCCGGAGGTCATAAGACCGGATACCGCAAGGTGCTTTCCGTCGGAGGAGAGGGAGCAGGCGGTGAGGTAGTTCTCGGTGGAGGACCAAGAGAAAAGCTCGTTGTTGTTTTTGTCAAAAACCTTAACGGTTGCAAGGCTGCGGGGAGATTCGGTGAGGATGGCGGTGTGACCGGAACGGGAATAATCCGCACCGATTATCTTGTCGTCATAGGTGTTCTCCAGCATGGTGTTGGAGGGTGTCTCGATGCGGTAGCTGTAGCCGAAGCAATCGTAGATGAGAAAACGGTTTTTGGAGCTGATAACGGTGGGATTGCCGTAATCAAAATAGGTGTGGAGCAGCTCTTTTGCATCGGATTTATAGAGATAGAAGCCGGTGTCTGTCAAAAGGGCTACGTTTCCGTTGGCGGGATAGATGTCGCTGACGGTGTTGCCCGCAAAAGCAATGGGGAAGCCGGGACCGCGTCCCACGCCGCTGATAAAATCGGTGACAAAGCCGCCGATGTCGTAGTCGGAGGCATATCTCATGCCGACGAAAAGCGAAAACATCAGAAAAACAACCAGAAGGAAAATAACAAGACGCTTAAAAAAGACCTTGCGTGAACGTTTTTTTCTCAATTTGTCAATTTCTTCAATTCTTGCAGGCATAAAAACTCTCCATCAAAAGAATTCGTCAAGTAAAATATAATAGTTTGTTTTGCCGTTGTCAACAGGGAAAGGCAGGTTGCTGAAAAATGGGTCCAGCGCCTTTTCAGCAGGCACGTGGAAGAATTCCTCGGCGTTGTATTTGAGTGAACGCACGCACAGCGCAATGTCATTCCAGCATTCGCCTGCGCCGCTGTGACCAAGGTCAAGGAATCCGCTGACACAGCCGTCGCCTAAAAAGATGTTGGGCAGGCAGTAGTCACCGTGGGAGAAGACAAGCTGAGGGGAAGTTGGCTTGTTTTTGACAAGATATTCGTAAACCTCGCCCATTTCGGAAAATCTTCCGTCGTGGAGGGTAGAATACTGAAGGTCATTTGTGTCGATGCAGCCGCTGTCAAGATTCACTTTTGCGGTTGAGAGTGCTTCTTCCAAAGAATATGCGGAATCCGGCAGGGTGGAGATATCCACATCCCAAAGCATTTTCAGACCCTCCGCAAGAAGAGCGCCCAGCCGTGCGGGATTTTTGAAAAACTCCTCGCTACAGGACATTTTGCCGTCAAGCCTTGTCATCAGCAGATAGTTGATGCCGTCACGACACTCAAATTCGATGAGTTTGGGAGCAGGCAGCTTGCCATCCAGCCAAAGCAGCATATCCCTTTCGCGGTTTGATTGGGGAGAGGCTGGTTCAGCCTTGACAACACAGCCGTTATCGAAAATATATACATTTGCCTTGGAGCGACCGATGGTATCGGCGGCAAAGTCTGCGTTTTTCAGGTGAGCAGAAATGCTCCTGGGAAAATCAAGTGCCATAGGCTATCCTTTCGGGAAGTTAAAAACTTTCGGGAAGGGTGTAATACACCTTGTCCAGATAGAGTCCGTGAGCTCTTGCGGTGGAACCTGCACGGTTTCTGTCACGGGAGGCAATTATATCAGGGATATCATCGGGCAAAATTTTGCCTTCGTTTACCTCCAGCAACGTGCCCACAACAATGCGGACCATATTATAGAGAAATCCGTTGCCGGTGATGGATACCGTAACGATATCGCCGTCACGGGAGAGGTGGCAGTCATAGACGGTGCGGGTGGTATCCACAACGCTGCTGCCGCTGCTGCAAAAACCGAAAAAATCGTGGGTGCCCACAAAGTGAGCGGCGGCTTTGTTCAGCAGTTCAATGTCTATCTCACGGGGATAGTGCAGGGTGAGATCGCTGTAAAAGGGGGTTTTTGCGGTGGAATTCCAAATTTTATAGACATAGCGCTTGGCAACGCAGCTGTATCTTGCGTGAAAATCATCGTCAACCTCCTCAACAGAGAGGGCGGCAATGTCCTCCGGCAAAACAGCGTCAAATGCACGGCGCAGACGGTGGCAGGAGATATCACATTCGGTTTTGAAGCTGATGCAGAACATATTGGCGTGAACTCCCGAATCGGTACGGGAGCAGCCCTTTATGTCGCTGCGGTGTCCGGTGATGCGCTCAATGGCATCCTGAACGCGCTCCGCAACGGTTATGCCGTTGTTCTGCACCTGAAAACCGCAATATTTTGAGCCGTTATAACTGATGGTGAGCAGCAGATTTCTCAAAACAAACTCCTATAAACAACTGTAAAATCAGAGAACAACAAGAGGGGTGACGAAGATGTTGACCAAAACAACACCTGCAATGAACACAGCCACAATGGCGGCAGCAATAAAATCTGCGGGGGCAAGTTTGAGCTGCTTCATTCTTGTGCGTCCCGAGCCGCCGCGGTAGCAACGGCATTCCATTGCAAGGGCAAGCTCATCCGCACGGCGGAAAGCGGAGACAAACAGCGGGATAAGAATGGGCACCAGCGCTTTTGCACGCTGAAGAATGTTGCCGTGCTCCATATCGGCGCCTCTTGCCTTCTGTGCAGACATAATTTTGTCGGTCTCTTCAATGAGGGTGGGGATAAAGCGCAGGGCGATGGTCATCATCATTGCAAGCTCGTGGACGGGAAGCTTAATTGCCTTGAGGGGAGACATAAGGCGCTCGATGCCGTCGGTGAGCATAATGGGAGATGTGGTGTAGGTGAGCAGGGAGCTTCCGCCGATGAGGAAGATGATGCGCACCACCATAAGTGCGGCGGTGTAGACACCCTCCCGTGAGATGGTCAGCTTCCAGATAATGATGAAGGGATCACCCTCGATGAAAAACATATTGAGGATAGCGGTGAAAATTACAATGGGGATCACCGGTTTAAGGCTTTTGAGTATCATTTTGAGGGGCACACGGGAAAGCACGTAGGCGGCAACGATGAACACCACGCCCACCGCAAGTGCCGCAAGGCTTTTTGCCAGGAAGAGCATAACGATGAAGGCAAGGGTGAGAACGATCTTCATTCTCGGATCAAGCCTGTGGATTATGGATCTGCCGGGGAAATACTGACCGATGGTGATATCACTGAGCATTGCCTTCACCACCCTTTGCAAGCAGTTTAAGTATCTCTTCTTTGGCTTTTTCCACGGTGTAAATGCCGGAAGAGACGGGGAGACCCCGCTGTTCAAGCAGGGAGAACACCG
Organism: Oscillospiraceae bacterium; assembly: GCA_017440425.1. Lineage (GTDB taxonomy): Bacteria > Bacillota > Clostridia > Oscillospirales > Ruminococcaceae > SIG526. The sequence continues at coordinate 14,929 of JAFSHJ010000192.1, forward strand.
AAGATATCTGCGGCGCGGAAAGTCCCATGGAGCGGAGCTCCTGCGCATGGGCAAAAACGTTGTCAACGGTGTCGTACATATATATCTTGGAATCGTTCATAACAAGCGCCTTGGTGGCATAGCGGGCAATATCCTCCATGGAGTGGGACACCAACAGCACAAGACCGCCGGTCTGCTTGTGATAATCCTTGATCTGTCCGAGAATGCGCTCACGACCCTTGGGATCGAGACCTGCGGTGGGCTCATCGAGAATGAGTATCTCGGGGCGCATTGCAAGCACGCCTGCAATGGCAACACGGCGCTTCTGTCCGCCGGAGAGCTCAAAGGGAGACTTTTCAAAGTGCTCTTCACGCAAACCGACAAACGCAGCGGCCTCACGGATGCGTGCATCCAGCTCGTCGCCGGTTATGCCCATGTTTTTGGGGCCGAAAGCGATATCCTTGTATACGGTCTCCTCAAAGAGCTGATATTCGGGATACTGGAAAACCAATCCTACCTTGAAGCGCAGCTCTCTTATTTTTGCGTTTTTTGCCCAAATATCCTGTCCATCCACAAAAACCGTTCCGGAAGTGGGACGGAGCAGACCGTTGAACTGCTGGATAAGGGTGGATTTGCCCGAGCCTGTGTGACCGATGATGCCCACAAGCTCTCCCTTTTCAAACTCAATATTAACATTGTCTACCGCCGTGTGCTCATAAGGAGTACCGGGCGAATAGGTGTAGGTCAAATTTTCTGTTTTTAAAATTGCCAAGTGTAGACCTCCGCACATTTTAAAGGGTGTTTATAATAATGTAAGTGTTTGCGGTTTTATTTTTCCGAAAGTGCGGCACGGAGCAGCTCTTCCAGCTTATCGGCACATTCCTCAACGGAGATGATGCCGTCGGGAAGCTCGATGCCTGCCTTTTTCAGCTCATAGGTGAGCTCGGTCACCTGCGGAACATCCAATCCAACATCTTTCAGCAGCTCCACGTTGGAGAAAACCTCTTTGGGAGTGCCGTCCAGAATGATCTTGCCGGAATCTGTGACCACAACTCTGTCGCACTGTGCAGCCTCGTCCATATAGTGGGTGATGAGCACAACGGTGATGCCGTTCTCGCGGTTGAGGCGGCGGATGGTGGACATGACCTCACGGCGGCCTTTGGGATCCAGCATAGCGGTGGGCTCATCCAGCACGATGCAGGCAGGGCGCATTGCAATGATGCCTGCAATGGCAACACGCTGCTTCTGTCCGCCGGAGAGCTGATGGGGTGCGCTTTCACGGTATTTATACATTCCCACGGAGTTGAGGGCGTCGTCCACACGCTGTCTTATCTCGGCAGGTTCAATGCCCAGGTTTTCGGGGGCAAATGCCACGTCCTCTTCCACAATGGTGGCAACGATCTGGTTATCGGGGTTTTGGAAAACCATACCCACCGTCTGACGGATATCGTAGATGAATTCGCCGTCCTTGGTGTCTATGCCGTCCACGAAAACGGTGCCTTCCGTGGGGAGAAGTATGCAGTTGAGATGTTTGGCAAGGGTGGATTTGCCGGAGCCGTTGTGTCCCAGCACAGCCACAAACTCGCCTCGGTGTATATCAAGAGATACCCCGTGGAGAACAGGGATGAGCTGTTGATTATCGGGGTCGGTGGACTCATAAGAGAAGCTTACGTTCTGGATCGAAATTATCTTGCTGTCTTTTTCCATTTATGACAGACCTCCGGGTGAGAGAAAAGTGTTATCCTTAAACTATAATTATAGCGTAATTTTATTTACAAATTATGTCCGCAAACTCAAAATTCACAACAGATTTGAGGTTTTTTGCGCTTGTTTCGATCTGCCAGCCAATTTTGCCTGCGCTGAAGATGATGCGTTCAAAATCCGCAGCGGTTTGGTGCACAAAGGTGGTGAACTGCTTTTTCATCCCAATGGGCGAGCAGCCGCCGTGCACATAGCCGGTGAGAGGCAGGAGTTCTTTGGATTTTATCATCTCGATGGATTTCTCTTTGGCTGCAGCGGCTGCCTTTTTTAGGTCCAGCTCCTCCGCAACTGGGATCATGAAAACATAGTTGCGTTTGGATTTTCCCACGGTGACAAGGGTCTTGAAAACTCTTGCGGGGTCTTCGCCCAGGCGCTGTGCCATCTCCGTTCCGCTCACAGCCTCATCGCTGTTGATGGTGCGGCCTATGTAATCGATCTTTTTTTGGTCCAGGATGCGCATTGCGTTTGTTTTGAAATCCATTGTTATTTCTCCGTGTTAGTCCAAATTGCGGAACCGCCGCAGGGAAGAGCCATTCCGGTGGAACGCACGGGAAGAGCTATCTCGGAGGAGGAGACTTTTCCGCCGTGGGTGCGTCCTGCGGTGGAGCCCAGCAGATATGCCATAACGGAGGGAGAAAGTCCGGTGGTGTAGGAGTTGATAAGCACAAACAGCGGGTCATCCGAGAGAACGCCGCAGGCAAGGGAGAGAAAATCGAAGATGTTGTCTTCCAGCTTCCAGATCTCGCCGCCGGGACCTCTGCCGTAGGATGGGGGATCCATAATGATGGCATCGTAGCGTCTGCCGCGGCGGATCTCACGCTCGATAAACTTGCCGCAATCGTCAACGATCCAGCGGATGGGCTTTTCGGTGAGACCGGAGAGTGCGCAGTTTTCGCGTGCCCAGGATACCATGCCCTTTGCTGCATCAACGTGGCAGACAGAAGCGCCTGCAGCAGCGCAGGCAAGGGTGGCACCGCCGGTGTATGCAAAAAGGTTGAGAACGGAAACCTCTTTGCCCTGCGCAAGGCGTTCCTTGATCAGCTGATCCATAAGATCCCAGTTGACTGCCTGCTCGGGGAAGAGTCCCGTGTGTTTAAAGCCGGTGGGGCTTATTTTAAAGGTGAGCTCGCGGTATTTGATGTTCCATGCCTGCTTGACGGGATGGGCAGTTTCCCAATGTCCGCCGCCGGAAGAGGAGCGGAGATAGCGGGCATCGTAGTTTTTCCATTCGGATATCTCCTTGGGAGTATCCCACAGCACCTGGGGATCGGGACGGGCAAGGATAACGTCGCCCCAACGCTCAAGGCGCTCGCCGCCGGAGGCGTCAAGAAGCTCGTAATCCTTCCAGTTGGATGCTATTCTTATATTTTTGTCGTCAAATATCACGGTGCAATACTCCTTTTAATAGTTCAGGGTGAGTTGTTCGGCTTCTTCGGGCTTAATGGAATCGGGAACGGAAACGCCCAAATGCTGGCAGGCGCTGATGGTGACACAGCGTCCGCGGGGGGTGCGGCTGAGGAAGCCTATCTGCATAAGATAGGGCTCGTAGACATCCTCAAGGGTGACGGCCTCTTCGCCGATGGCGGCCGCAAGGGTCTCGAGACCAACGGGACCTCCGCCGTAGTTTGTGATTATGGCATTGAGCATACGGCGGTCGATGGAGTCAAGACCGAGGGAGTCTATCTCAAGGCGGGAAAGCGCACGGTCTGCGATATCACGGGTGATGATGCCGTCGCCGATGACCTGTGCAAAGTCTCTCACACGCTTCAGCAGGCGGTTGGCAATTCGGGGAGTGCCGCGGCTGCGGCGGGCAAGCTCCATTGCACCCTCATATTCGCAGGAAATACCGAAAACTTCGGCGCTGCGCAGAATAATGGTGCAGAGCTCCTCGGGAGAATAGAGCTCAAGGCGCAGCAGCACGCCGAAACGGTCGCGCAGCGGTGCGGTGAGCTGACCTGCTCTTGTGGTGGCACCCACAAGGGTGAACTTGGGCAGATCTATTCTTATGGAGCGTGCCGAGGGGCCTTTTCCGATGATTATATCAAGGGAATAGTCCTCCATTGCGGGGTAGAGCACCTCTTCCACCGCTCTGGAAAGGCGGTGTATCTCGTCGATGAAGAGTATATCATTTTCGTTAAGGTTGGTGAGCAGCGCAGCAAGGTCGCCGGGACGCTCGATGGCAGGTCCGCTGGTGATGCGGATGTTGACGTTCATCTCGTTGGCGATGATGCCTGCAAGGGTGGTCTTGCCCAGTCCGGGAGGTCCGTAGAGAAGCACGTGGTCAAGGGGCTCGTCTCTGCCCTGTGCTGCCTGAATGTATATGGAGAGATTTTCCTTTGCCTTGGGCTGACCTATATATTCTCTCAGGGTTTTGGGGCGCAGAGAAAATTCAATGTCGGAATCGCCGTTTATGGATTCGGGGGCAACGATGCGGTTTTCAAAATCAAATTCGTTCTGAGGCATATCAAACCTTGCCTTTCTTTGTGAATTTGTCAACTACAGATATAACGGTCTGACGGTCAAAGGGCTTCTCGATCCAGATACGGAGCAATCTGTCCAAAATGATGCAGAGGAAATAGGCAAGGACAAAGGGAAGCAGAATTGCAAATCCGGGAAGGACGAGCGCAATGAGCACCAGTCCGAAGAACATTATAAGCAGCGATACCACAGCATTTGCTGCACGGTTCACAAGGGAGAGTTCATCGTTTTTGATGAGTTCAATGAGGTAATCCTTGAAGTTGATGATAAGTCCGCCGATGCCGTCATCCAGACGGAGGATCTTAAAACCAGAGACGGTCTCGATGTATTTCTCATAGAGGGCAACAGCTGCGGGGTTGTGGGCAAATGCCGCCATATATTCGGGGCGGTAGGTGTCTGCGCTGATAATATCAAAGGGAATGGCCCACAGCGCAATGTAGCCGCATTTGAGGAAGAAGATGAGAAACAGCGAGAGATAGAGGAAGATGTATCCCACGGTGTTTGCAACGTTGAAGATGGGACGGGGATCGGTGTATAAGACACGGCGAAGGATTATGAGTCCCAGACCGACGATAAACAGCGGAATGATGAGAGGGTTGAAAAAAGAATAGAACTTTTCAATTTCCAGCACGAAACCGCGGAGCAAAAACAGAATTATTCCCGAAATAAGGCAGAAGGGAACGATCCAGAACGGCTTTACGGTTATGGTGGAGAAAAGCGAAATTTTTGAGAAGCGTACGGGAGCGGGATAATAGCTCTTTTTGGCTTCGTTTGCGGTTTTCGGGGTGTTGTTCATAGTGTTTTACCGTGCCTTTCAAAAAAAGATAGCGGTCAAATTATGGCAAAAAGCCGAGCTTGTTAAAACTGCATTGCGGCAAGGGCTTTGAGTGCGCCCTTTATCAGATCGTTCACAGAGAGGGACTGATCCAGCTTTGCAACTGCGGAAGCAGCCTCTGTCTGGGAATAGCCGAGGGAGGTGAGCGCCGCAATGGCTTCGCCGGTGTTGCCTGCGGTGAGGGGAACGGAGGAGGCGCTGCCGGAAATGGAGACAGCAACCGAATCCTTGGATATTTTGTCTTTCAGCTCAAGAATGATGCGCTGTGCGGTTTTTGCGCCAATTCCCTGTGCCTTGGTGAAGGCCTTGACGTCGCCTGCTGCAACAGCAAGAGAGAATTTGTCTGCATTCATGTCGGAGAGGACAGAGATGGCGGATTTGGGACCCACACCGGAGACGCTTATCAGCAGCTTGAAGCAGTGCAGCTCTCTTGTGTCGGAGAAGGCAAACAGCTCAACGGCATCCTCGCGCACCAGCATATATGTATACACAAAGGTTTCGCCGGAGGAGGGGAGCTTGGAGAGGGTGTTGAGGGATGCGGCACAGCGGTAACCCACGCCGCCGCATTCAATAACCACAAATTCAGGGGTCTTGTCTATAATTTCGCCTCGGAGACTGTATATCATAGCTGACTTTCCTTTCGGTAAAAAAGTGAGAAGCTGTTATCTGCCAACCATACCGCGGAGCGGCATTTTGGAGGATGCGCTGTGTGCGTGGCAGATGGCAATGGCAAGTGCGTCTGCGGCATCGTCGGGTTTTGGCACGGTTTCAAGATGCAAAAACATTTTTGTCATCTCCATAACCTGCTTTTTTTCCGCCTTGCCGTAGCCGACGATGGATTGCTTAACCTGAAGAGGGGTGTATTCATAGATGGGAATGCCGCATTTGAAGGCGGCAAGCAGAATCACTCCGCGGGCCTGCGCAACGTCGATGCCGGTTTTCTGGTTGTTGGTAAAATAGAGCCGTTCAATGGAGAGTGCATCCGGCTTGACACGGGTGATGAGCTCGCACATTTGGTCGTAGATATCGTTGAGACGCAGCTCAAACAGCACCCCCGCCTCGGTGGTTATTGCACCGTATTCCAACATTTTAAAGTGGTATCCGTTGTATTCCACGGCACCGAATCCAACAATGGCATATCCGGGGTCTATCCCGAGTATTATCATAATTAAAACTCACCCAAACAGTAATCATTGCGGTATGTTTGCCGAAAAAAGAAAATGGCATACCATAACTAGTATAGTATACCACATTCTGAAAAATATCTCAACATTATTTTGCAAATACATGGTTGCCAATTGTAGTAATTACGGGGCGTGTGCGTATCCATGCGTTGTTGGTTTTGGCGGGATTGTAATAGTAAAGAGCACCGCCGGAGGGATCCCAGCCGTTGAGGGCATCTCTTGCCGCCTGATATGCGGAATTGGCAATGGGCTGGTTAATCTGTCCGTCGTTGATGGCGGTGAATGCACCTGGCTGATAGACGACTCCCGATACGGAATTGGGGAAGGAGGGGTGCTCCACACGGTTAAGCACAACGGCACCCACGGCAACCTGTCCCACATAGCTTTCGCCCCTTGCCTCGGCAGAAATTATCCGTGCAAGCAGATAGTAGTCGCTGTTGGATGAAGAGGAGGATGAGCTTATGCCCATGGCGGCAAGTGTCTGCGGACCTGCAATGCCGTCTACGGTGAGTCCGTTTTTGCGCTGGAAATATTTCACGGCATTTTCGGTCTGTGAGCCGTAAATACCGTCAACATTTCCGTTGTAGTAACCCCAGTTTTTCAGTTTTGTCTGAATCTGACGGACCTCCGTGCCGGTGGAGCCGCGTTTGGAAAGCGCTTCGACGGCGCTGTCGTCACCAAAACTGACGGCAAAGAAAGAGACTGTGGTGATCGCCAGCAAAACAATGGCAACAACACGCAGCCAGGGTTTTATATAGGATGTATGATCGGTCATGTTAACCTCCGCACAATGTGATTTTATTCTATTTTGCCGCCGTGGACAAAAAATATCCTTTTTATTTTGCAAAAACAAATTTTTACAGAAGACAATAAAAATATTTTAACTTAAAAATGAAGGATTTGTATTGACAAATGAGAAAGTTAGTGCTAAAATATATTAGCAACATTGAGATAGATGCATTTTCGGTGTTGAATTGAATATGCGGGTATGGCGGAATTGGCAGACGCGCTAGATTCAGGTTCTAGTGGGGGCGACTTCGTGCAGGTTCAAGTCCTGTTACCCGCACCAGAAAAGAACCCACATTTGTCTACGACAAGTGTGGGTTCTTTTCAACGAAATTTGCCCTGACGGGCAAGTGAAATAGCTCCGCTGTGAAATATTACTTCGTAAATGTGAAATATTCGCAGACGCGAATGTAGGCAAATTTTATTTCACATTGCGGTAAAGACGCAATATTTCACAATGACCGCAGGTCATTATTTCAC
>JAFSHJ010000193.1 GCA_017440425.1 Oscillospiraceae bacterium
CAAAAACAACCACGACGACGAATATCTCAAGATCTATGCTCTGACCGACGAGGGCAAAGAGGTTATTGCAGGAACATATTACGCACGCCTTAAGGAAGAAAAGCTGGCAGCCAAAGCCGCTGCAGAGGCAGAAGCCGCAGCCGCTGCAGAAGCCGAAGAAGAGTGCGAATGCGAAGAATGCACCTGCGAAGAGTGTGCCTGCGAATGCGAAGAAGCTGCAGAAGAGTGCACCGGCGAAGAACCCGAAGAAGCCGAAGAGACAGAGGCTGTTGAAGAGGCGGAAAAAGAAGCCGAAGAGAAATAAAAGCCGCATAATGTAAGAACTGCAGACCTGAGAGAATGATCATTGTCTTGGGTCTGTTTTACGGAGGAAAAGAAATGTCAGAAACAGCAAAGATAATTGACGGAAAAGCCATATCCGAAAAGATAAGAGGAGATATCCGCAAGGATGTTGAAGCAATGATCGCAGAGGGCATCACCCCCGGTCTTGCGGTTGTCATCGTGGGCAACAACCCCGCCTCCCGCACCTATGTCAACAACAAAAAGAAGGCCTGCGCACAGGTCGGCATCCATTCCGAGGAATACGCTCTTCCCGAAGAGACCACCCAGGAGCAGCTCATCGCCCTTGTTGAAGAGCTCAACGGACGCAGCGATATCCACGGAATTCTGGTGCAGCTGCCTCTTCCCAAACACATTGATGACGAGGCTATCATTGCCGCCATCTCCCCCAAAAAGGATGTGGATGCGTTCCATGCCGAAAACGTGGGACATATTATGATCGGCGATCACAAATTCCTGCCCTGCACCCCTGCCGGTGTAATGGAGCTGCTCCGTGAGAGCGACATTGAAGTGGGCGGCAAGGAGTGCGTCATCATCGGACGCAGCAACATCGTCGGCAAGCCTATGGCTATGCTTCTGCTGCAGAAAAACGGCACCGTCACCATCTGCCACTCCCGCACAAAGGATCTTGCAGAGGTCACCCGCCGTGCAGATATCCTTGTTGTTGCCATCGGAAAGGCAAAGTTCGTCACAGCGGATATGGTCAAACCGGGCGCAGTCGTCATCGACGTGGGCATGGACCGTGACGAAAACGGCAAGCTCTGCGGCGACGTGGATTTCGATTCCGTAAGCAAGGTTGCGGGCTATATCACCCCCGTTCCCGGCGGCGTGGGTCCCATGACCATCACAATGCTGCTCAAAAACACCCTCACCGCAGCAAGACTTTAAGCTTATATCTGCACTTTGCAGCCGAGCTTCGCTCGGCTGCTTTTTGTTTGCCTTGAATGCAGCTGAAGCCAGGGGGATGCGCCGCAAAGGAAAATTCGCCCGCGAATTTTAATGAGCATTTTCAAATGCTCATTCGTCCCTTCCGAAAGCGGAAGGGACGCCTTTGCGGCGCTCGAGGCGACGGGTTTGTTCCGTGTTTGCGATTACACAGCCGCATTCGGGCAATAATAAAACAGAACGGAAGAGGAGGTACAGAGATGTATAAAAAGCATAAACGCAGCTATTGGGTGAAAGCGTTCATGGTATCCTATGCGCTGGCGTTTTTAACGCTGGGATTTTTCGCATTTTTGGCGGTTTCGGCACTTGCACCTGGGGAAAGCGACGACTACAGAGAAGAGCTGTCGCTGTATCTGCCGGAGGCGGAAGACAGCCGCACGGTGCTGATGCTGCTGTTGGATGAGGAGAAGCAGCCGCTGAGCTGCACGCTTGTCTCCTTCAATGCGCTGCGGCAGGAGATACCCGTCACCACCTTGCCGCCGCAAACGGCGGTGAGCTGTTTTGGGGAGCGGATAACGCTGCAGGAGGCATTTCGGGACGGAGGAATGGGTCGGGTTAAGGATAGCCTGGAGGAGAGCTTTAAAATAACGGTGGAGGGCTGCCTGCAGCTGGATTCGGAGAGCCTGCCTGCCGCCGCGGATGTGATAGGTGCGCTGGAGTTTTATCTGCCATATACGCTGAAATACGGCGAGTCGGCGGCGGAAATATCGGAGGGGCTGCAGCTGTTTGGCGGACAGCTGCTGTATAAAACTGCCGCATTCAAAGAGTTTCCCGGGGGCGAAGAGAGCCGCTGCAAGCTGATATCGGAGCTGACCGCCGCGTATATCGATAAATATCTCTCCAAATTCACGGAAGAGGGCGGTGACTACCTCTTCAAAAAAGCGGTGAGCGAGGTGAAGACCGATATCTCATTTAAGGATTTTGAGGAGTTTGGTGAGGCGCTTGCATTTTTGGCACAGCGGGCGGCTGCAGCGGATTCACATAAGCTCACCTATACCGTCACGGCGGACGGAAGCTTCAACAGCGGGCAAAACAGCTTTGCGCTGTCGCAGAGCTTTGAGAAAAAACTCTCGGCGCTGATGTAGCGCAAAGCCGACGGAGCAGGAAAGGCAAGAATTTTCACAAAATATGTTTTCGCTATTGTTATATTGTCGGATGCTGTGATATAATTATAAAAAATAAGCATAAAATGCTGCATTGGGGCGGAGGTCTTTATGAATCCCAATTCACCTAATCCATATGCCTTTCCCGCAAAATATACCCCAGAGGGAATAAAAGAAAAGCGAATGATAACCCAAAATGCCACCTGTATCTTTGCGGGCATTTTAACATGGCTGCTTTTGCGCTCGCTGCTGCCAAACATAATGTATAGCGGACTGGGCATCTTTTTTACGCTGATAAAATTCGCACCCACACCGGAGCGCACCGCCATCGTGCGTTCGGTCGTGGATATAATCGGCACCGTGCTGTCATTGGGAGTGCCCTTCCTGGTGGTGATGCGTATCATCGATATCCCTGCAAAAATTGCGCTGCCGTTCAGAAAGATCCGCTCCGGATTTAACATCGGTTCGCTGTTCATCGCCCTTGGCGCTTCCACCGTTGCGGTCTACATCGGCTCGTTTTTGGCAAGTGCCTTCCAGTCGGTGGGTTTTTCGCCCAGCGTCCCCGAATTCAATATGCCGACAGATGTCACCACCGCAATACTCTATTTCGTCAGCATCGTGCTGGTGCCCGCCTTTTTGGAGGAAATGGTCTTCCGCGGCATCGTGCTCCAGCCGCTCAGAAGATTCGGCGACAGCTTTGCCATAGTCATCTCCGCCATCATCTTCTCCCTCGCCCACCTCAACATCTATCAGATCCCAAATGCATTCGTCATGGGGCTGATACTGGGCTATTTCGTGGTGAGAAGCGGCTCCCTTTGGGCAGGCATCATCATCCATTTTGCAAACAACTTCTTTGTTGCGCTGTTGGAATATATCGGCACCTTCGTCACAAACGATGCGATGTATATTATGACAGTCTCGCTCTATGTGTTTTATCTTGCTGCGGGTCTCATCTCCCTCATTATCACATCCCGCAAACAGAAAAAACTGTTTATGCTATATCCCGCTGAATGCGTGCTCACATCCAAAGAGAGATATCAGTGCTATTTCAAGTGCTTTTCAACCATCGTGCTTCTCATCGTGCTGGCCATCCTCTCTCTTTATCACATGCTGTAAAAGCATAAAAATTAAAACTGATCGGGCATTGTGACCGTTGCGTGTGCAGAGGGTCACAGTGCCTTTTCATTTTGAGCGGAAGAAATAAAAAGTTACATTAGATTTACTTTTTAATTGATATCTGCAGCCAAAAACCCTTGTATTATTTATCATTATGTGATATAATAAACCAAATGCCTAAAAAAGTATAAGGAATGATTAAAAATGAGTTCGTCCAAAGATACCCGCATCAGCAGCCGTTCTGCGGCAGTCACACAGAATGAAAAACAGCGCAAGCTGGATAAGGAACAGTCCGGCAAGGGCGTAGTACGCATCGTTGTTATATGCGCCGTTGTTCTTGCATTGCTCCTTCTTTTCATCAACACAAGCTTCTTCTACCGTAACGTCAACACCGTTACCATCACCGGCATCAACGGTGAAGAGAAGTTCTCTATCGTGGATTTCAACTTCTATTACACAACAGTAGCTTACGAGACCTATTCCGAGATCTATGATTCCTACGGCACCATGGCAGACTATGTGCTCAACCCCGGCAAGCCCTATGATGAGCAGATGTATAATGACACCGCCACATGGGATGATTATTTCACCGAGAGCGCCGTCTATACAATGAAAAACGTTGTATTGATGAACGATCTTGCAGAAAAAGATCCTGATTTTGCTCTTACAGAAGAGCAGCAGGAAAAACTGGAAGAGCATTTTGCCTCTGCAAAGGAATTTGCAGATGAGCTCAAGATCAGCGTTTCCCGTTACTTCCAGTCCACCTACGGCAAGGGCATGAACGAGAAGATCTACAGAGAGAACTACACCAAGCTCTTCACAGCTCAGTGCTTCTCCGAATATATGGGCGCTAAGATCGAGGGCGACTACACAGAAGAGCAGATCGCTGCTTACTATGAAGCAAACCCCAACGAGTTCAACGCAGTATCCTACCGTGTATACACCGTTCTTGCTGAAAAAGGCGAAGAGGTTGACAAAGAGCAGGCTCTTAAAGACGCTAAAGAAACCGCAGAAAAGCTGGCAGCAGAGGTTAAGTCCATCGAGACCTTTGAAGCTGCTGTAGCTAAATACGAAGAAGAGAACGAGATCACCTCCGGCGTTGGCGGCGGTCACGCACTTCTCGCATCTTTGGAAAACACCGGTTACGGTGAGTGGCTCTTCGATTCCGAAAGAGCTTCCGGCGATGTTACCGTTCTTGCCAACAGCGACGAGACCGGCTACAACATCGTATATTTCGATGAGCTTGACACTCTTGATTACAACTTTGCAAACGTCCGCACCACCATCTTCTATGCAGGCCAGGATGAAGAGACCGGCGAGATCACCGACGAGGCAAAGGCAGAGGCTCTCAAGTCTGCCGAGGCATTCTTCGAAGAGTGGAAATCCGGCGACGCAACAGAGGATAGCTTCCTCGAAGTTTCCAAGAAATACGACGAGGATGACGAAGCTGATACCGTTATCCCCGGACAGATCACAGAGCTCTACAACGGTGTTACCGGTGTTGCAGCAATTGAGACCTGGGCTCTTGACGAAGCCCGCCAGGCAGGCGATGCAGAGCTCCTTGAGCTTGCAACAGGCTATGTTGTTGTCTACTATGTAGGCGAAGGCGAACACGCACGCACCGCTATGGTAAGAGGCACAATGGCTACCGAAGGCTACAACGCCTGGGTAGAAGAGAGCGTTGAATCTTATAAAGATGAGATCCACGGCTTCGGCTATTACTTCTCCAGAGACTTCTGATAACAAACAAAGTTAAACATCGCACCCCACCGACAAAAGTCAGCGGGGTGCGATTATTTTTATTTTCATCAGCCTATTGACTTATGTCAAACTTCGTTGTAATATAATATTGTAAACGATTACACAAAATCTTTGACAAAGGAGATTTTATGGTCAATATAAAAGATGTGGCAAGAGAAGCGGGAGTTTCCGTTGCCACCGTTTCCAGAGTGATAAACAACGATCCCAAAGTTGCGCCGGCAACAAAGGAAAAGGTGGACGAGGCGGTGAAGCGGCTCAACTATCAGCCGAACCTCATCGGACGCAACCTTCGCACCGCCTGCACCAACAAGATCCTTGTGTTGCTGCCGGCAATTTCCAACCAGTTTTATTCGCGGATAATCGTCTCCATGGAGGCGGCCGCAGAGGAGCAGGGCTACGACCTTTTGCTGTGCATCACCAACGGCAACCCCGCCAAAGAGCGGAAATATCTTGAGATGCTGCAGGCACACCTTGTGGATGCGGCGATATCGCTCTCCTCTTCCCTTTCCCCCAAGGATTTTGCGGAGCTGACAGACGGCTATCCGCTGGTGCAGTGCTGCGAGTTTTTTGCAGATATCAAAACGCCGATAGTCTCCATAGATAACGAGCAGGCAGGTTTTGATTCGGCAGAATATCTCATCTCGCTGGGGCACCGCAGAATAGCCTTTTTCGGCAACAACGATAAATATGTCTCATCCCAGCTGCGTCTCAACGGCTTCCGCAAAGCCATTGCATATCACAAAATAGCGGAAGAGCAGCTGTTTGTGCGCAACTCCGAATTCAGTTTTGCCAGCGGCAGAGAGACATTTTTCAAGCTGCAGAAGGAGCTGGACGGCGCTCCGCTGCCCACAGCAATCTTCTGTGTATCGGACAGCATTGCCATCGGTGTAATGCAGGAGGCGCAGGCGCAGGGCATAAAGATCGGCACAGAGCTTTCGGTAATGGGCTTTGACAACACCGCCGTCTCCGAGATATGCTTCCCTCCCCTCACCACAGTCTCGCAGCCGAGAGCGGATATTGGCAGCACTGCCATAAAACTGCTTTTCAAAAAGCTGAAAGAGAAACGCAGCAGAAACACAAAAGAGTTTTTGCCACACACCATCGTCACACGCGAATCGACGGGAAAACCCGTAAATTTATAAAAAACTTTTCAGCAAAAGGAGTATTGGTTATGGATAGAATTGTAAACGTAGGAATCATCGGATGCGGAGGAATTGCCAACGGAAAGCATATGCCCTCCCTCTCCAAGCTTCCCAATGTAAGAATGGTGGCTTTCTGCGATATCGTGAAAGAAAAGGCAGAAAAAGCCGCAGCAGAATACGGCGTTGAAGGCGCAAAGGTATACACCGACTACAAAGAGCTTTTGAAAGACGGAGATATCGAGGTGGTGCACGTCTGCACCCCCAACCGCTCCCACAGCTTCATCACAGTGGATTCTCTTGAGGCAGGCAAACACGTTATGTGCGAAAAACCCATGGCAAAAACATATGCCGATGCAAAGCTTATGCTTGAGGCAGCTCAGCGCACAGGCAAAAAACTCACCATCGGCTACCAGAGCAGACACCGTGCAGATTCCCAGTATCTCAAACGTGCCGCAGACGCAGGCGAGCTGGGCGAGATCTATTTTGCAAAGGCAAACGCACGCCGTCGCCGCGCCGTTCCCACCTGGGGCGTCTTCCTCAATGAATATGAGCAGGGCGGCGGTCCTCTCATCGATATCGGCACCCACGCTCTCGACCTCACCCTTTGGATCATGAACAACTACGAGCCCAAGATGGTGGTTGGCACCGTCTACAAAAAGCTGGGCGACCAGACCGAGACCGGCAACGCATGGGGCGATTGGGATCCCAAGGAATACACCGTTGAAGATTCCGCATTCGGCTTCATCGTTATGAAGAACGGCGCCACCATCGAGCTGGAATCCAGTTGGGCGCTCAACACTTTGGACGTTGAAGAGGCTACAACAAGTGTTTGCGGTACCCTTGCAGGTGCCGATATGCACGACGGTCTGCGCATAAACGGTGTAAAATACGGCAAACAGTATACCGAAAAACCCAATCTGCAGGCAGGCGGCGTAGCATTCTACGACGGCGCAAGCACTACCCCCGAGCTGATCGAGGCAAAGCGCTGGATCGATGCAGTTGTCAACGACACCGAGGTTTACACCAAGCCGGAGGAAGCCATTGTTGTAACACGCATCCTCGAGGCAATTTATGAATCCGCAAAGTCCGGCAAGCCGGTAATGTTTGACTGATTTTACTTACAAGGAGATTTACAAAATGAAACTTGATCTTGCACTTCAGCTCTATTCTATCCGCAACGAAACCGCCAAAGACTTTTTCGGCGCACTTGATAAAATTGCCGAAATGGGTTACACCGGTGTTGAATTTGCAGGCTACGGCAACATCAAAGCCGAGGATATGAAGGCAAAGCTGGATTCTCTTGGACTTAAGACTGTCAGCGTTCACCACGGATTGGGTGCTATGGAGGCGGATATCGACAACATCATCGCCTACAACAAGGTGCTGGGCAACAACATCATCAACTGTGCAGGCGCAGGTGCTTTTGCAGATTACGATACCGTCTGCGGTTATGCCGACAGACTTGCCGTCCTTGCAGATAAGCTTGCAGCAAACGGCATGAAGATCTACTACCACAACCACAACGGCGAATTTGTTAAATTCGAGCAGGATGGCGGTCGCTATGCCTACGATGTTATGATGGAGAAGCTTGCCGGCAAGGTTGGCGCTCAGCTGGATATCTACTGGCTCTACCGCGCAGGCGTTGACGCCATTGAATATCTTGACAGATACAAGGATTTCACCGATTGCCTCCACATCAAGGACGGCGACGAGACCAAAGGTCTTCCCGTGGGAACAGGCAAGGTCGAGATCAAAAAGATCATCGAGCACGCACAGAAGATCGGTGTCAAGACCTTCATTCTGGAGGACGAGACGGTGGGCGATCAGTTCGAAGCAGTAAAGATCGGCATAGACAATATCTTTGCCTATTGATCTGCCGCATATAAGGGCACGCCAACAG
>JAFSHJ010000194.1 GCA_017440425.1 Oscillospiraceae bacterium
CGGTCCCGATATTCTCTCCCTCGTTGATGAAGACGGCGTAGAGCATGAATTTGAAGTTGTAGATACTCTTGATAAGGACGACAATACTTATCTTGCACTCATCCCCGTTGTTGACGAAAACAACATCGGCGATGCTGACGGCGAACTGGTAAGTCTTAAAGTTATCGAAGAGGACGGCGAGGAATTCCTCATCGCTATCGAAGATGACGACGAGTTCGACGACGTTTCCGATATCTTCATGGATCGCCTTGAAGATATGTATGAGTTTGAAGAGGAAAACTGATTGAAGTTTGATTTTTAGCTTGTACTGCCTGCTTTGTTCGAGAATTTTGCTCTCATTTTTATCCTCTAATTAGTTTGAATAGGGATTCGGCTCTCGCTGCGGACTGCAGACCTCCCGGGCTGTGCCTGACACAGTTTGGATGAAGGGAGCGAGAAACAGCAAGGCTGTCTTTACCCGTCCTTGTATTTACAGGGGTTCTAACTGGGGCTTTTCGGCAAAGCGGGGAAATGAAAAAATGCCGCTTCGAAAGAAGCGGCTTTCTTTGTTTTGAGGAAGTGATCGTTATGTCAGAATGGCTTTCCAGAGTTGAAAGAATGATCGGAGCCGAAAACACCGAAAAACTTGCCAACGCAAGAGTTGTTGTGCTGGGCCTTGGAGGAGTGGGTGCCGCCGCTGCAGAGGCGCTCTGCCGCTCCGGTGTGGGCAATTTGCTGCTGGTAGATTCCAATGAGGTGGATATCAGCAACCTTAACCGCCAGCTTATTGCAACGCTTGATACTGTGGGAACAGCTAAAACCGAAGCTTCCGCACAGCGCTTTAAGAGCATCAACCCCGACGTTAATATAGAGCTCTCACGAGAGTTTTTGCTTGCGGAAAACATAGATTTTATAAAAGAATGGCGCCCCGACATGGTGCTGGATGCCATCGATACCGTTACGGCAAAGCTGAACGTTGCAAAGCTTTGCGCCGATAACAACATTCCGCTGATAAGCTGTTTCGGCACCGGCAACAGGCTGCACCCTGAGATGCTGCGGGTTGGCACCGCCGCCGACACCGTTGGCTGCGGCTGTGCCCTTGCAAAGGTGATGCGCCGCGAGCTTAGCAAACGCAACATCCCCTCGCCCACGGTGGTTTACAGCACCGAGACTCCCATTGAACCGCTTACGGAAGCCACCGAAAACGGACGGCATCCGCCCGCAAGCATGGCATTTGTGCCCTGCGCCGCCGGTTTTTCCATGGCCGCCGCTGCAGTGAGAAAACTACTTGGCTTATAATTTAATATTTTTGAGATGAATTTTGCGGTGCAAAATGCGGATAATTGTATTATCGGCAGCTGTGCCGCAATTTTCGTCTCCGTGAGGAAAAACTGTGAAAAAACATCTTCGTCCTCTGATACTCTCCGGCATTGGCTTTGTTGTGGGAATATTGAACGGTTTGTTCGGTGCCGGCGGCGGCATTGCCGCAGTTGTGCTGCTGAAAAAATTCGGTTTTTCAGCAGCCGAAAACAAATCTGCAGACCGTATGGCGCATGCAACCTCCGTTGCGTTGGTTTTTGCACTCACAATTTTCAGCGCCGCCCTCTATCTTTTGCAAGGCAGGGTGGCGCTCAATGATGCTCTGCCATATATCCCCGGTGGCATTGTGGGTTCGGCGGCAGGTGCTGTGCTGCTCAAAAAGATATCTACCCTGTGGCTGAAGCGCATCTTCGCCGTTTTTATGCTCTACACCGCATTCCGCCTTGTTTTTGGTTGAACCACCATACTCCTTCCACGGGGCTGTCTGTGCAGACAAACAGCACGCCTCGGACAAATGGAGCCGTCTGCGTTAAGCAGACGGGGGATTGCCCTGCAAC
>JAFSHJ010000195.1 GCA_017440425.1 Oscillospiraceae bacterium
AATTAACAAAACTCAAACATTTTTCAAAACTTTCAAAAACATTAAAAACATATAATATGCTTGCAAACAAAAGAAAGAGGTCGATATTATGAACAGAAACGATAAAGAATTTCTCATCCAAAAGATCCGCACACAGTATACCGAAAAGGAAAACACCACCGTCGATGAGCTTATGCAGCTGGATGCAAAGGTGAAACGCCCCGCAAACCTGTTCGCATATGTTTTCGGCAGCATCAGCGCCATCATCATGGGCAGCGGCATGAGCCTTGTTATGACAGACATTGCGGAGACGGTAAACATTGCAAACCCCATGCCTGTGGGAATAATCATCGGCATCGTGGGCATGCTTATGGCAATAGTCAACTATCCCATCTACAAAGGCATCCTCGGCAAAAGACGCAAGAAGTATGCAGACAGGATCATTGCTCTCAGCGATAAGATCACGAAGGACTAAGGGTGAAGCACAATGGGTATCAAAAGCTTTTTCAAAAACGCATTCAGCGATATGAAGGAAGGAGCAAAGGCGCAGCATCAGGTGGCAAAGGCCGAGGTGGCAGCTGTCAAAGCAGAGGCAAAAGCCACGTTTGAGGAAAACAGGGGCCGCAACACCTTTGCAAAGGCAAAAGCCGATGCAAAAAAGAGCTGGGACGATGCCCATATGACCCATTCCGAGAGAGCTGCGAAGATGCAGCAGGAGCGCGATGCACAAATCGCAGCGGCAAATGATCGCAAGGCAGCAGCCGAAGCACGCATCAAAGCCGCAAAACTGAACTAAGCAGAGGTTTTTCCGTAGAACACCGTCCTCCCCACGGCAAGGCTGATGTCCGCCGTGGGGTTTGATTTTGCGGCAAAAGTGCCGCAATTTTTGCGAAAAAAACAAAACGCAAACAAAACTTTAACATTTGGGTGCTATAATTATAATGAACAACAGCATTTTATGGGGGTGGCACCATGTTTAAGATATTGATAGTGGAGGATGACCGTGAGCTCAACAAGACGGTCTGCTCCTTTTTGAACCACAGTGGCTATGAGGCGACCGGCTGTCTCAACGCAACCGATGCCTACGATGCACTCTATGAGAATATGTTCGATCTCATCGTCTCGGATATTATGATGCCGGGCATCGACGGCTTTGAATTTGCAAAAAACGTGCGTGAGCTCAACGAGAATATCCCCATTCTGTTTATGACCGCCCGTGACGACCTTGCCTCCAAGCAGCGGGGTTTCCGCATCGGTGTGGATGACTATATGGTGAAGCCCATCGATCTGGATGAGCTGTTTCTGCGCATCGGGGCGCTGCTTCGCCGTGCAAAAATCGCCTCCTCCCGCAAGCTGGAGATAGGCAGCTTTGTGATGGATGCGGACGAGCATACCGCATATCTGGGCGATGAGGAGATATCCCTCACCAACCGCGAATTCAGCATCCTCTATAAACTGCTCAGTTACCCCAAAAAGACTTTTACAAGAACACAGCTGATGGATGAGTTTTGGGATGCCGACACCGAGACCGCACCCAGAGCGGTGGACGTATATATGACCAAGCTGCGGCAGAAGCTTGCCGATTGCGAGGATTTTGAGATCAAAACCGTCCACGGACTTGGCTATAAGGCGGTGATAAAATGAGAGCTCACCGAAGAATAAAAACCGTTTTAAAGTGGCTCAACCAATATTTTATCTTTTTCCTGATGGTTGCCTTTGTCATCACCTGCTGCACAATGCTGTTCGTGTCTGTTTTGAGAGATACTTTGGGCATAACCCTGACCGATGCCAACATCAGCGCCGCCGCAAAGATAACCTTTTTGAACGTGGCGCTTTTGAGCCTTATATTCACGGTGATAGATTATGTGCGCAGAAAAATTACGGTGGAGCGCCCCGTAAAAAGCATCACCGATGCTGCGGAAAAGATAATCAAAGGCGATTTTTCTGTCCGTGTCAAGCCGCAGAGCAGGTTCGGCGCCGACGAGACCTTCAACCGCATTATAGATTGCTTCAACAAAATGGCGGAAGAGCTGGGCGGAGTGGAGACCCTGCGCACAGATTTCATTGCCAACGTCTCCCACGAGATGAAAACGCCCCTTGCGGTAATGCAAAACTACGGCACACTTCTGCAGGTCCCCGGTTTGAGCGAGGAAAAACGCATTGAATACGCCAAAGGTGTGGCGGAAGGCTCACGCCGTATGGCAGATATGATGACCAATATCCTGAAGCTCAACCGCCTTGAAAACCAGCAGATATATCCGCAGACTGCGGAGTTTGACCTGGGCGAGCAGCTGTGCGAGTGCCTGCTGCAGTTTGAAAACGTGTGGGAGACTGCAGATATCGAGCTGGAGACCGACATTGCCGAAAACATAGTCGTGAAAGCAGATGCAGAGCTTCTCGGTCACGTGTGGAACAATCTGTTTTCCAACGCATTCAAGTTTACTCCTGCAGGCGGAAAGGTGACCGTTACGCTGACAGCCACCGACAGCCACGCCACCGTGAGGGTGGCAGACACCGGCTGCGGAATGACAGCAGAGGTGGGTGCGCATATCTTTGAAAAATTCTATCAGGGAGATACCTCTCATTCGGTTCGGGGCAACGGACTCGGTCTTGCACTGGTCAAACGGGTGGTGGATATCATGCAGGGCGAGATAAGCGTGGAAAGCGCCGTGGGAAAAGGCTCTGTCTTCACCGTTAAGATCGGACGGTGCTGATATGGTTTGGAGAAAGCTTGGGAAAGCATTGCTCTATCCACACATGGCCATAATGATAGTCCTGCTCCCCATCGCCGCCGTATTTCTTGTGTATTCGATGGTGTTTTTGGGCACGGAGTCGCCGATATCCATCATTTCATATGTGACAGCGTTTTACACCCTGACGGTCTGGTGTCTGCGTATCCCCTTTTTGATAAGGTTTTTCAGAATATTCAAAAACAAAAACAAATATGTAAAGCGGTGGCGGGAGGATGCACGGCTCAGAGTGAATGTTTCGCTCTACGGCACGTTGATCTGGAACACCGCATATGCTCTGCTCCAGCTTGGAATGGGATTTTGGCACCGCACCTTTTGGTTTTATTCGCTGGCGGGATATTACATCCTTCTTGCGGTGATGCGTTTTTTTCTCCTGCGGCACACAAGCAGACATAAGGCAGGCGAAAAGATGGCGGAGGAGCTTCGGAAATACCGCACCTGCGGCATCATCTTCCTTGCAATGAACCTGACCCTTGCGCTGATGATATTCTTTATGGTTTATTGGAACAGAACCTTCCACCACCACGAGATAACCACCATTGCAATGGCGGCTTACACCTTCACGGCATTTACGGTGGCGGTGGTCAACATTGTAAAATACCGCAAATATAACAGTCCCGTCTATTCCGCATCCAAAGCCATCAGCCTTGCGTCGGCATGCGTGTCCATGCTGACCCTTGAATCCACCATGCTGACCACCTTCGGCGACGGAACGATGAGCATGGCAGAGCGCCGCATTTTGCTGGGCACATCCGGCGGCGCGATCTCGCTGTTTATCATAGCAATGGCTGTTTATATGATAGTGCAGGGCACCAAAAAAATAAAGCTGCTGAACGCAGCAGAGGAGTAACAAATGGAAAACAGAGAAAAAGAGACATTCAGCTTCAAATATTCCGCCAAAGAGCAGGAAGAGATAAAGGCTATCCGCAAAAAATATGAGGCGCCGGAGCAGACAGAAGACAAAATGGAGCAGCTGCGCCGCCTTGATGCCGCCGTGACACAAAAGGCAACCACCGTTTCGCTTGTGCTCGGCATCATCGGTGCGCTGATTTTGGGCAGCGGCATGAGCCTTGCAATGACGGAAATCGGAAGAACGCTGGGTCTGCAGAGCGGAACGGATATGCTGATCGGGATAATTATTGGCATTGCGGGAATTGTGCTTGTCTGTGCCGCCTATCCCGTCTACGGCCGCATCGTGAAAAAAGAGCGGGCAAAAATCGCCCC
>JAFSHJ010000196.1 GCA_017440425.1 Oscillospiraceae bacterium
AAGAAGCTATGGATGGTGCCGATATGATAATCGGCGGCGTATCCAGTTTCGGTGTGGATTGGTTCGGCGATTTTGTGCTGCCAAAAGTTCCGGAGAGCATTCCGGTACTCACTGTTACAAAGGGACTTATGGACACAGAAGAGGGCAAGCTGCTCACCTATCCCGAGGTTTGGCGCAGAAAGCTGGAAAAGATGGGCAAAAAGCTGTCGCTGAATGCCATCGGAGGTCCCTGCACCAGCTACGAGTTGGTGGCACACGACCAGACTGAAGTAGCGTTCTGCGGCGATGATATGGAAACGCTGCAAAAACTTAAAAAGATAATGGCAACCGATTATTACCACATCAGCCTTTCGAGAGATGTGGTGGGTATTGAGAGTGCTGTCGCGCTGAAAAACGGCTATGCGTTGGGTATTGCGCTCACCATCGGCATCAATCAGAAAAATTTCGGCACAGACAGCGAACTGCACTTTAACTCGCAGGCGGCGGTTTTCGGTCAGGGAGTCAAGGAGATGTATAAGCTGCTGGAATATCAAGGCGCTGCAACGCTGGATAACCTGACGGTAGGTGCAGGCGACCTCTACGTCACCGTTTACGGCGGACGCACCAGACTTGTGGGAATCCTTCTCGGCAGGGGGCTGACCATAGACGAGGCAAAGGCCGAACTTAACGGAGTGACGCTGGAATCGTTGGTAGTGGCAGAACGGGTAGCAAGGGCTATCAGAAAAGCAGCAGAAAAGGGCAGGGTAGATATAGCAGAATTTCCGCTGCTGATGCACGTGGATGATATAATAACCAAAAAACTGCCGGTAGAGATACCGTGGGATAAATTTACATTTTGCAATTGAGACGGAGGATGAAAGATGAATTACTGGACACAGAGCGAGAAAAACATATACGTTGCCGCCCACAGGGGCTGGAGCGAAAAATACCCTGAAAACACAATGGAGGCATATATTGCCGCCGAAAAGCTGGGTGTTGATCAGCTTGAGATCGACGTGCGCATCACCAAAGACGGCGAGCTGGTGCTGATACACGATGCCGCGGTGGACCGCACCACCAACGGTACTGGTCTTGTCTGTGAAAAAACTCTTGCAGAGCTGAAAGAGCTTGATGCAGGCGGTTACAAGGGTGAAGAATATAAAAATTGCAGGATTCCCACGTTTGAAGAATTTATGGAGTACTTTAAAGATCACCCCACCATGACAATAGATATCGAGCTCAAGGAATATCCCACCGAGGGTTGGGAAGAGACTGCCTATTCGGTTTGTGACAGAGTGTTGAAGATGGTGGACGATTACGGTTACACCGACAGAATCGTTATAAACACATTCAGCGGAAAACTGCATGAGTACATCTTTAAGAAATACGGCAAAAAATATCGCCAGCACGTCTATTTCCCGCATACCAATCTGGGGGAATACGAGCTTGATCCCTATTCCTACGGATACTGCTGCTGCATGTTCCGCACAGAAGAAGGGGCACGCGTTGCACCGAAGTGTGAATGCGACAGAGCAAAAGCAAGCGGTGTTCAGCCTTGGGCAGGTGCATCTGTTAAGGATGACGAGGGTATTGACGAATGCGTTGATAAGGGTGCTGTGCTCATCACCTGCAACAATCCGGACGAGATACTGCGGATCCTGCGCGGCAGAGGTCTGCACAAATAATTTTAGGTTTAAATTGCACCATTGAAATACGCCCTCTCGTCCCCGCTGTGCGGGGCCTCTCCCTTTGCGGAGAGGAGGCACGGCAAAGCCGTGCCCGAGAGGGCGTGTTTATCGGTGGGTGCGACAAAATTTCAAAAGTTAAACAAACCGCATTGACATATACCGACGGCAAAGACTATAATAAACTAAACAACACACGAGAAAAGGAAATGATACAATGGAACTCAAGGGAAAAAAGATACTGTTTCTTGGTGACAGCATTACCGAAGGACACGGAACCAGCTGCGAGGCAGCCCGTTTCACTGATATTATAGCTAAAAACGAGGGCGCAGAGTGCTTCAATTACGGAATCGGCGGCACACGCTTGGCATATCAGACCAAACCCTCCGAAAACCCCAGATGGGACCTCTGCTTCCTTGACAGAGTGGACGAGATGGAAGATACGGCGGATATTGTGGTCGTTTTCGGAGGAACGAACGATTACGGTCACGGAGATGCCGCCATCGGCTGCTTTGAAGACAGAGACCCGTATACATTCTACGGCGCAGTGCACACACTTGTAACAAAGCTCATCAATAAATATCCCGAGGCAAAACTTGTGTTCATCACCCCGCTTCACAGATTTGAGGAGGAGCATTGCACAGTCAAGGGCGGTGTGGCAGTATGCAACACCCTGAAGGAATATGTGGAAATACTGCGTGAAGTGCTGGAATATTACTCTGTGCCCACGCTGGACCTCTATAGATACGGACGTATGCAGCCGAAGGTGCCGGTCATTATGGAAAAATATATGCCGGACGGACTGCACCCCAACGATGCGGGACATATTATGCTGGCAGAGAGCATCACCGCATATTTGAAACAGCTTTGAGGCTGAATTGATCAAAGCGAGAGTACGAAGTCATCGATAATATCCTCAAGATGTTCGGGTGATGGCTGAAGGCTGCAGCAAAGCTCGGCCAGCTTTTGTGCGGAAGCAAGATCGGTCGAGAGATCGCAGAAGGATTGCAGAACAACGGTGATGCCATCCTGCTCCTCAACCAACGCAATGCCAAAGGCAGATCGGCTCAGCTCTCCGTTTTGGAGGATGGTTTCGGTGGGAATATATTTGCTGTGCAAGAGAGATAACTCCTTTATGTTATAATGTTGCAGCATAGATGTCGAATTAAACGGGTATACGGCGAGAGTGACGTGTGCCCGTTTGTTTTTTGCGGCGGCTGTCCGCAGAAAACCACAATAATAATTATAGCTTATAATGGGATAAAAAGCAATAATATCAGGCAAGTATTGTTGTTTATATTAGTTTTTTGTAAAAATCAACCCGCAAAAAGTGCGCGAATATTCTACAAAAATCTATATGAAGGACATAGGGTAATTGTGTGAAAATGTTGTATAAAAACAAAAATGAACTAATGGTGAAAAACGGAGAAAAACCATTTAATCAAAAGTTCATCATTTATTCATTGCCAAGTTTTGACAAAATAAAACTTTTATGGTATAGTCTATAATGTTGATTATTATAAGAATGTGGAATAATCAATAATCTATATTTGGAATTTTAAATTGAAGAAAACGGAATTATTGTATTGTTGAATGGAAAGGGAATAAGAATATGAAATCAACGGGTGTTGTACGCAGAATGGACGAGCTCGGCCGCATCGTTCTGCCCAAAGAGCTTCGCAAAACAATGGATATCAACGAGCGCGATGCGCTGGAGATCTATGTAAACGGCAATGAGATAATCCTCAAAAAGTATCAGCCCTGCTGCGTGTTCTGCAACAGCGCAGACGATGTTCACACCATCAAGGGCAAGAATATCTGCGGCGAATGCCTTAAAGAGATCGCAAAAGAGATCGAGTGATCGATTGATTTGCAGTCAAAGCCCGGAATGGTGTGCACGATTCGACGGGATATGCTTGAAACGGCGGCATTTATGTGATATGATTTAATAAACTGTATTTAGGAGTGAAGACATGCAGCTGCAGGAATCGGGAGAAATGTATCTTGAGACTATCTTTATGCTGTCCAAAAAACTTGCGGCGGTAAGGTCGATAGACATTTGCGAGCAAATGGGATATTCCAAACCGAGCGTAAGCAGAGCTGT
>JAFSHJ010000197.1 GCA_017440425.1 Oscillospiraceae bacterium
CAACCTTTCGTGCGGCTTCACGGCTCTTCTCATAGGGAGGGAAGGTAGCTTCGGTAGCCATAGTGAGTGTGCCGTTGCTCTTTGCGCATGCAGAAAGTGCGAGGACCATAACAAGAGCAATAACTACAGCAAGGATTCTGGTGAACTTTTTCATTGTTATATCTCCTTTAATAATAATTTATAGATACCTTTGTATTATAATTCAAAACCGAAATAAAATCAAGTGAAAAAGCGCATAATTAGTCATAAAAATAAAATTATTTGCTTTAGAGGAGGAATACTGTCGAAAAGCATAAAAATAAACCGCCCGAAAGGGAAAATACCAATCGGGCGGAATGTATATTTTTGTGAAAACGCTGTGTATTTATGCAATCACTTTCTGCTGCCGTTGAAGTTGATGCGGCCGAGGATGCTGTCGATGAGAGTTTCAACGCATTCCTCTTCGCTCCAAAGCTCGGTGTCCAGCACAACGTCGGGATTCTGGGGTGCCTCGTAGGGAGAATCGATGCCGGTGAAGTTTTTGATATCGCCCTTCTGTGCCTTCTGATAGAGCTTCTTGGGGTCGCGCTTAATGCAGGTCTCGATGTCAGCCTTGACGTAAACCTCCATAAAGCTGCCCTTTGCAACCTTTCGTGCGGCTTCACGGCTCTTCTCATAGGGAGAGATGAGGCTGACGAGTGTGACCATGCCTGCGTCTTTCATGAGAGCTGCAACGTGAGATGTGCGGCGGATGTTTTCCACACGGTCGGCTTCGCTGAAGCCGAGGTCCTCGTTGAGACCGTTGCGGAGCACGTCGCCGTCGATGATAAAGGATGCAATGCCCATGGAGACCAGCCTGCGCTCGACCTCCTGAGAGATGGTGGTCTTTCCTGCACCGGAGAGACCTGTCATCCAGACAACAAGACCGTCGTGACCCATCAGCTCACGGCGCTGTGCCTGGTTTACGCTGCCGCCGGACCAGCGGATGTTGCGTGTATCGTAGTTGTATTCGGAGAGGGGCTCGGTGATGATGCCGCCGCCTGCAAGCTCGTAGTCATCGACCACAACAAAACGTCCCATAGATGCAACAACGTCGTTGCCGTCAAATGCAATGGGGTAGTCCAGGCGGAGAATGCACTCTGCAACCTCGTTTTTCTCAACATACTGGCGCTGAACGATGGAGAGGTTGGATGCATTTACCACACGCTCAACACTTTCAAGTGTCATGTCCACCTTGGCTGTGCCGCACTTGAGGAAATAGTGCTTGTCTTTCTGGAAGCGCTCACGTCCCAGCCAAAAGATGTTTGCACGGAATCTTACACCGGTATGGGGAGGTGTTTCGTCGCTTCTGCAGGCGACCTCACCGCGGCGGATGTATATCTGTTCTGTCATTGTGAAGCCGGAAGCTTCGCCTGCGGAGATGGTATCCTTTGCAGGTGCGTTCCAAACCTCAATGGATTTAACGGTGGTCTGTTTGCCGGAGGGATAGAAGGTGATCTTGTCGCCGACGTTCAGCTTACCGGATTCAACTGTACCTGCAATGATGCGGCGGTTGTCACCGAAAGCGGTGAACTTGTAAACACCCTGAACCGGCATACGGAACGGAAGCTGATCGGGCAGCGGAGTGCTTTCAAAAGCATCCAGCTGCGAAAGTACTGTTGCACTGTCAAACCAGGGCATATTGGCGGAATTGCTTGCAATGTTGTCGCCGCAATATCCGCTGACGGGGATGAAAGCTTTTGCCTCAACACCGATTTTGGAAAGAAAAGCGGTGTAGGTGGATTTGATATCCTCAAAAACCTCCTGCTTGTAGTCGACAAGATCCATCTTGTTGACAAGAACGGCGATCTGCTTGATGCCAAGCATAGAGAGGAAGTAGCTGTGGCGGCGGGTGTTTTCCTCAACGCCCTCGTGGGCATCGATGACCATCAGAGCAGCATCGGCACGGGATGCGCCGGTGACCATGTTTTTCAAAAATTCAATGTGACCGGGAGCGTCGATGAGAATATAGCGGCGCTTTTCGGTTTTGAAAAAGCAGCGTGCTGTGTCAATGGTGATACCCTGAGACTGCTCGTCTTTGAGAGCATCCAGAAGAAATGCGTATTCAAAGGGTTTGGAGTTGCGTTTGCAGTTGTCCTTGACCATCTGCAGTTTTCCCTCGGGAAGAGAGTCGGTATCGGCCAAAAGTCTTCCGATGATGGTGCTTTTGCCGTGATCAACGTGACCGACTATAACAACATTCATTACCTCGTCCATATATTTACCTCAATAATTATCGTTATTTTGTGACAGAGCGGTGGGAGAATATTACATATAACCGTCTCTGCGGAGAGTTTCAAGGCCGCCGCCGTCCTCTTTGTCCTGCTCACGGCCGGAGCGCTCTGCAATGCCTGCAAGTGCGCCGGAACGGAGCTCTTCAATGATATCCTGAACGTTTCTGGATTCGGAGCAGATGGGAGCGGTGCAGGGTGCGCAGCCGAGGGAGCGGTAACGTTTTCCGTCGCCGTG
>JAFSHJ010000198.1 GCA_017440425.1 Oscillospiraceae bacterium
GCATTGCCACCTGACGGTAACATTCTTTGCTTATCAGCGCACCTGCCGCATCTTCCGAAACGGTTATCACCTCTGCACCGGCCTCTATCTGCGCCAGAGCAAACTCTGCGCAGATATCGGAGAGCACCTGCAAAAAGGCCGACACCTTTTCCCTCTCCAAAATGAGGCTGTTCATTGTCCGCTGCACCCCGTAAAGATGAAACAGCAGCGAAAGCGGACCTATTATTTTTCCGATTATCACCGCATCACCGTTGAGCCGTTGCTGCAGCAGCTTTATTGCGCCGATGACGGTGGAGGTCTCTTTGCAGGAGAGATAGTTTGAGGGCAACACAAAATCGTCCAGATTTTTCAGCAGTCCGCTTTTGACGGTGGGCATTCTGTCCGCACCGCCCCAATCCACCTCGCAGCCCAAAGCTCCCAGCTCGTTGGTGATGCCGAAATAGGGCATCACGGAATCGAAACCGAGGACGCTGTGGCTTGTCTCTGCCAAATTTGCCATTCGCTCCGGGTTGAGGTTTGCACGGGGAAAATAGGATTTGGAATACTTCATACATTCCAGATTTGCCAGCGAAGTGGGGCTCACCACCGGCATAACGTCGTATTCTTCTCCCCTGAACGCCGCCAGCACCCGCTCTCTTGAAGTCATATGTTTCATTGCAGCTTCTCCTTGTTTGCAATTAAATATTGCTGCAGGATCAGCTTGTTCATCAGCATGCTTTTAAAATCGCCCTGAGGGTCAAAGCCTGTCATTGCGTACAGCTTGTCCAGATATTTTTTCACGGTGTTGCGGTGGAGATAGGTTGCATCGGCAGTTTTGGCAATGTTGCAGCCGTTATCGATGAACGCATCGAAACACTGTATCAATCCCTCCACCATGACCTGATTGTACCGCTGCAGATATTCGACCTTCGGGTTGACGATATCGAAAAGTCCCTGCTTGGGCATTCCGACTATGATAGAATAATACAAAATATCGTTGGTGTCTATTATGGTGTGCTCCAAATTCATTTTTTGGGCATAGGAGATGTAGCTCATGGATTTTTCGTAGACCTCGAAGCTTTTGTCAAAGCTCTCTATTATCTCTGCCGGTGCAATGTAGTATTTGAAGATGCGGTATGCCTTCAGCACCTCATCCACCGCCTCGGAGATCTTCTCGGTAACTCTGTAAAGGGTCTGTATATCCTCCGTATCCTCTATTGCTTTGAAGATGACAAGGGTGTTGCGGTTGATGAATGCCACAATATCGTGGCGGTTCATATACACATGGTCTTTCAGCTCTTTGACGATGCTGCGCTTCGCCTCCACCTCTGCGCTGTGGTAATCCAGATCAAGGTTAAGGAAATAGAGTCTGTCCACCTCCAGAGATGCAACTATCACCGCCATGGGATGCTCTATTTTATAGCCTATCTCCGCTGCCTCGTCCACGATATCGTCATAGTTGAGCTTTGCATCCTTCTGCAGAATTTTTTTCACAAGCCTGCTCTCGCTTCGGGATATCTCTTCCCTGCCTGCATCGCTCTCCATGTTCATCACAAAAGCCGCAAACATTTTGATGGCATCCAGCTGGGTTTGGGAGAGCTCCTGACCGCAATCCAGATAATAACGCACGGCGCCATCCTTTAAAACAGAGATGTATCTCTTGCTGTCCCGCTCTGCTTCCCACACGTTTATATGTGCATCTCTTTTGGTGCTTTGGGTGGGCTCGCTAACGAGATTTCCCACGCTGTCAAAGACATCCGCCTCGATGCCCTGCTCTGCCAAAATAGCTTCCTTCAGATATTGTGCAACCCTGAATTTTTCCATAATCTGTTCCTCATCGCAGAAATATTATTTCTATTATACTAAACCTCCTGCTCCGTGTCAATTATTAACCTGTTTTTCGCATTTCCCCTGATAATCGTGTTATTTATTGTTATTGCTTTTTTATCTGTTTAATGTATAATAGAATTGGAGAATTGTGATTTGAGGTGTTTTTTATGAAAATTGGCTGCTGTGTAAATCTTCTTGCCCGCGGAAACGACCGCATCGGCATTGATTGGGTGGAAACCATTGCGGAGATCGGCTACGACTATGTTGAGCTGCCCCTTGCAAGAGTTATGGAGCTCTCCGACGACGACTTTGATGCACTTTGCGAGAGAATA
Organism: Oscillospiraceae bacterium; assembly: GCA_017440425.1. GTDB lineage: Bacteria > Bacillota > Clostridia > Oscillospirales > Ruminococcaceae > SIG526. The sequence goes on from JAFSHJ010000198.1 coordinate 2,142, forward strand.
AAACGTGCAGGCATTCCCTGCAGAAGCTGCTGCAACCTTTTCCCCGGCGACGAGATAAGAGTTACCGGACGCAATGTGGACATTGCCGGGGTGCGTGCCTATCTTGAAAAGGCATTTGCCCGTGCCCGCAAGCTTGGCGCCTGCGTGGTGGTTTTCGGCAGTCCTGCCGCCCGTGACGTAGAGGAA
>JAFSHJ010000199.1 GCA_017440425.1 Oscillospiraceae bacterium
ATCGGGCAGACCTGTAATTATGCCGCATCTTCTTGCAGTGCGCATCTCTTCGGTGTATGCTCTGAACACACCGTCGTTGTGGGTGGTTCTGTATTGGAACTCGTCCTCAATTTTGTCGCTGAGCTTATATCCGTAATTTTCGCAGGCCTGACGTGCCATTCTGATTCCGCCAAAGGGGTTTACACCTCTTTTAAGGGGACGGTTTGTCTGCAGACCAACGATGAGCTCTTTCTCTTTATCAAGATAACCCGGAGCATAGCGTGTAAGAGAGGATACCGTTGTTGTGTCTATATCCAGCACTCCGCCAAACTCGTGCTCCATCATCAAAAGGGTGTTGAGCTTTTTCATAAGCTCACTTGTGCGCTTTGTTGCCGGAGCAAGAAAACTGCTGTCGCCTTCGTAGGGCTTATAGTTTGCCTGTATAAATGAACTTACGTCAATTTCACTCTGCCAATTACCCTCTTTAAAACCGTTCCACGCATCAAACATTACGTTCATCTTCAACATCCTTTCTTTGTTCTATCCAACTTATTTAAATGCAGTTTTGCTTTGTTTAAAAACTGCCCTACTTTATGCTGCAACAACAAACACCTATACTTACAGTGTTGTTAATTAAAGTATACCTTTTTAGGAGATATTTGTCAAGTCAATTCCGCTTATTTGTCCGTCCACAAAATACAATTTCACTTTTTCACTAAATATTGATATGCATCAGCCGATTTTTCGCACGAAAGCACAACTTATAGTTTCTTATTAGAGACATATCCCAAACTCATCTACACTTAATATTTTATTCCATTACACTCTCTTTGTCAATAAAAACCCAGTTTACCGCATTTAACCTACAAAAAATCCCCGCGGAAGTTTTCCGCAGGGATTTTTAAGCAACAGTTGATATTATTTATATTCGGGGAGCCAATCCTTGTGTGCTTCAAAGAGGTCGTCGCACATTGCAATGGTCTCGTCCATTGTCAGCTCGGAGCTTGTGTGGGGATCCATCATAGCTGCCATATAGATGTATTCCTTCTTGCGGGTGTGCATACCCTCGATGGCAAGCAGCTGAACATTGATATTGGTGCGGTTGATTGCAGCACACTGCTCGGGAAGATCACCGACGAAGCAGGGATTTACGCCGTTGCGGTCGATCATGCAGGGAACTTCAACGCAGGCATTGGAGGGCAGGTTGGTGATGAGACCTGTGTTGAGCACGTTGCCGTGTACGCGGAAGGGTTTGTCGCTCTGCATTGCTTCAATAATATATGCTGCAAACTCGTGGGATTTCTTATGCTCGATCTTATGGTTGAGAACAACTTCTTCTCTCTGCTTCTTCCAGCCTTCGATCTGATTTATGCAGCGGCGGGGATATTCATCCAGAGGAATGTTGTAGCGGTCGATGAGTTCGGGATGTGTGGATTTGATGAACCAGGGGGTATACTCGGAGGTGTGCTCGGAAGATTCGGTGATGTAATAGCCGAATTTGTGCATCATCTCGTTGCGGACAAGGTCATACTTGAAGTGCTCGGAAACGTGCTCCATCTCGCCGTCCATCATTGCTCTGGAGCGGCGTTTGATCTCGGGATAGAGGTCGTTGCCGTCCTTATCTGTGATCTTGAGCAGCCATGCCTGATGGTTGATGCCTGCGATCTCCCATTTGCAGGTATCCACATATTCTTCCATTCCCAAGCCTCTGAGCAGACCGCCTGCGCAGCCCTGAACGCTGTGGCAGAGACCGATGGTCTTGATATCGGTGTAGCGCTGCATATAGCCGGAGAGCATACACATGGGGTTGGTGTAGTTGATGAAAAGTGCATCCGGGCAAACCTTTGCCATATCGTTTGCAAAGCTCTCCATAACGGGAACTGTACGCATTGCACGGAAGATACCGCCGATGCCGAGGGTATCTGCGATGGTCTGGCGCAGATTGTATTTTTTGGGGATCTCGAAGTCTGTAACTGTGCAGGGCTCGTAGCCTCCGACCTGAATTGCGTTGACAACGAAGTTAGCACCTGTGAGAGCCTCAATGCGGTCAAGTGTTGCGGTGATGGTAACATCCTTGCGTCCGCTGTTTGCATTGATGTTTTCCAGCATCATCTTGGAATCGTTGAGTCTTTCGGGATCAATGTCATAAAGATAAATGTGAAGATCTTCAATTGCAGGGGTCATTATGCAGTCGCCAAGTACGTTTTTGGCAAAAACGGTGCTTCCTGCGCCCATAAATGTAACTTTAACCATAAACACATCTGCCTTTCAAATTTTTTAAAGCGGAATTGCTATGAGGAAAGTATAGCACAGCTTTTGTTTTTTTCATCGCATCAATGTTGCTTTTATTAGCACTTATGTTGCATAAATTTTGAAGCAAAAATTTTTTGCGATTATTTTCAATTTTTTCTGCTTTATCTATTGACAAAAGCCGAAACATTTGGTAAAATATATAAGCGTTGCAGATGCGGGTGTAGTTCAATGGCAGAATCCCAGCCTTCCAAGCTGGTCGTGTGGGTTCGATTCCCATCACCCGCTCCACAGTAAATCCTCACAGATTTACGTTTGGTTGTCAGATGCGCCAGTAGCTCAGCTGGATAGAGCAACTGCCTTCTAAGCAGTAGGCCAGGGGTTCGAGTCCCTTCTGGCGCGCCAATCTTTCTCTCCGGCTCGCATGAG
>JAFSHJ010000200.1 GCA_017440425.1 Oscillospiraceae bacterium
ATACTTGTCACCTGCGACATCAAGAAGATTTTTGTCAACGGAAAAACCGCTCAAAAACTCTACGATAAACACATTCAACCTGTAATAAACCGCTCTGCAGTCTACCTGCCCTCCACAAGTCCTGCCAATGCCGGCTGGAGCTTTGAGCGCTTGTTATCGGAATGGAACAGAAATATAATAGAATAATAATAATTTTTCATTCTTTTGTCATTGATAAAATCACACAATGCTGTTATAATTATCTTGCCGATATTTTTCAAGCGGTTTATTGTTGTGTCCTTTTTTGACTCTGCACCGTGTTATATCGCATAATAACTTTCAAAGGGGATAATTCAATGTTTAAACAGCGCAACCGACTCCGCGGTTTGGCTGCCCTATTTCTCGCAATAGTCCTTGCAGTATGTCCCGCATGCACACCAACCACGGGAGAATCTTCCGAATCTTCCGAACCCATAGACTCTTCCCACTCCTCCGAATCTTCGGAAGACAGCTCTTCCAAAGACGAGTTTCCCGAGTATCCTCCGCTCTCCTCCGAGTCGGAACCGGAGATCGAAAACGAAGTGGATATCCCCGACAGACGCGATGAAATTGCCGCACAGAACGACAAAAATCCCGACACTATCGGTTGGATACAGATACCAAACACCGAGGTGAACGATGCCGTTGTTCAGCGCGCAGGCGCCACCGATAACGACTACTATCTCCGCAAAAACAAAGACGGCGAATATAGCTGGTACGGTTGTTTCTTCGGAGATTATGAATCCGTTTTCGGCTCCCGTGAAGAGCTCTCCCGCAACAACATAATCTATGCCCACAACCTTGGCTATAACGACAACCCCGACAGGCCCGATTTCAGCCAGCTCTTCCACTATCTTGACGAGGACTTTGCCGAGCAAAACCCCTACATATTCTTCTCCACCGAAGATGAAGATATGGTTTGGGAGGTCTTCTCCGTGTTTTACACCGAGGCAACTTCCTGGTATATCCTTGTAAACGTTACCGATTTCGTCTTCTCCAACATTATTCGCAGCGCAAAAGAACGCTCCATTTGGAACTATGACGTTGAGGTCGGTCCCGAGGATAAGATACTCACCCTTTCCACCTGCAGCTATAAATACGGCGGCGCATTCAACCCCCAGCGCTTCGTTGTCATGGCCCGACTTGTTGAAAAGGATAAGCCGCTGCCCGCAACCATTGAGATCGAGGCTAATCCCAACCCCAAAGAACCTGTATTTTAATCTTTTTCCGTTTTTTTGAATAAAAACCTTGATTATTAGTGCCCTCCTGTGGTATGATTGTTATATTGGTATTTCTGCCCATATAACTCCGCAGGTGGGCATACTGTTTTTCAACAATTTTTTGTAAGGAATGTTTTACTGTGTCTGAAACTAAATTTGACCTCAAGAAAATAACCGATTTTTTCCGTAATTTCAAAACATCCGGATACTCTTTCCCCATAAAATCCATTGCAGCTGCGCTTGTTGTTGTAACCGTTATTTCCATCTTCAACGTCGCCTCCGCAGGCACTGTCCCCATTACAGAGGCTGATGCGGCAGAGGAGACTCCGATCTTCTTCTCCAGCGAGCCTGAACCCGAAAAACGCGACCTCAGCAATGTTCCCATTGACATTCTCATTGCTGCAGGCGAAATAGAGACTCCCGAAGATGCCGCAGAAACTGTTGTGACCTCCTTTGAACCCAACCTCACCCCCATTGAGCAGGCTGACTGGACTTTGGTCAACGAAGCTCCCAAGAAAGCTCAGGCACAGGGTCAGGGTCAGAATCAGGGTCAGGGCTACGGACAGAGCATTGATTCCAGCGGAATTGCTCCGCAGACCCCCGTATATCAGAACAAACGCGGCTCTATCGGCTGGATAAATATTCCAGGAACCTCCATTAACAATGCAGTCATGCAGGCAAACAACAACGATTACTACCTCTACCGCACCGAGACCGGCGCTTACAATGCCTACGGCTGCTACTTTGCAGACTACGAGAACACCTTCGGCACACGCAGTCAGCTATCCGGCAACACTATTATCTACGGTCACCACATCGATACCGGCGTTGGCGACAACCCCAACAACATCAAATTCGGTCAGCTGTTTAAATATAAGGATTACGGCTTTGCCAGCACCCATCCTTACATATACTTCTCCACCTCCCAGGAGAAGATGACCTGGCAGGTATTCGCTGTGTTCTATGTTGACCTCACCAAGGACAGACAGGTGAACATCGTCCGCAACGTCAATGTTGGCTCTCTCGCAAATTTCGGCATCAACCGTTCCCTCTTCAACTTCAATGTTCCCGTTTCTTCCAACGATAAAATTCTCACCCTCTACACCTGCTCCTACCGTGACGGAACCTACCGCTCCGGCAGAAGCGCCAACATAAGATTTATCGTTATGGCTAAACTTATATAGTTGATCGTGCTGTTTCAGTTCAAATTTAACCCCCGAGTATTTGTGTGCTCGGGGGTTTTTATGTAACGGTATCTCAACCGATTTGCAGGAACCCAACGCCTATACGCTCCCTCCGTCATTTTCTGCGAAAATGCCCCGCCCGTTAAGGGCGGGGGTTCGCCGCAGGCGAACACGGAGGGAGCGTGTCAGGCTCATTCATTTGCTGGATGGTTTTGAGATAAGCGAAACCAAAAGTCCGAATATCATTGCCGCAGTTATACCCGCGGCCGAACCGCTCAATCCTCCGCAGAGAGCGCCAAGCAGCCCCTTTTCATCCACCGCCTTTCTCACACCCTCTGCCAGCACGTGCCCGAAACCGGTGAGCGGTACCGCCGCACCTGCACCTGCAAATTCCACCAACGGTCCGTACAGCCCCAGCGCCGAAAGGATAACTCCAGCCACCACGAACGATACCAATATTCTTGCGGGAGTCAGTTTTGTGTAGTCTATCAGCAGCTGACCTACCACGCAAATTGCTCCTCCCACCAAAAAAGCCTTCAAATATTCCATTTTCTCTCTCCGTTCAGTTTTTGTCTGCGCTCAAATGCACAAGATGAGCAATTCCGGGAATGCTCTCACCCTGCTGGTTGGATGTTGGACTCATCAGCGCACCCGTAGCCATAAACAGCACGTTGCGCCATTCTCCCCGCTTTATCCTGCTCATAATATAGGAGCACAGCACCGCCGCAGAGCATCCACAGCCGGAACCTCCCGCATCCACCTTTTGGCTTTTATCGTAGATGAGTTTTCCGCAATCGGTGTGCTTTTTGCCAAGGTCTATCCACTCTTTTTTAAGCAGCTCGCACATCAATTCACTTCCCACATACCCAAGGTCGCCGGTAAAGATCATATCGTAATTATCTGCGGAGGTGAGGGTATCTTCAAAATATTGGCTCAAGGTGTCTGCGGCAGCAGGTGCCATTGCCGCCCCCATATTGTTTATATCCGTCACACCAAGGTCCGTCACCTTTCCGAAACAGACCTTTTTCACAAACGGAGCTACATCTCCCGCTTTCACTATGGCTGCGCCGCCGCCCGTTACCGTCCATTGACTGGTGGGGGTCCGTACTCCTCCATATTCCAGCGGAAACCGAAACTGACGCTCTGCCGAACAAAAATGTGAGGATGTCACCGCTGCCGCACACTCGGCTATTCCGCTATCCACAAACAGCGATGCCAGACTCAACGACTCCGCCATTGTGGAGCAGGCACCGTAAAGCCCCACAAAAGGCACTCCCATATCACGCATGGCATATGCCGAACCGATGCACTGATTCAAAAGGTCTCCCGCAAACACTATCTGCAGGTTTTGCGGCACGACCCCAGCCTTTTCCATTGCGGTGGTTATCGCTTCTTTTTGGATCCTGCTTTCCGCCTTCTCCCAGGTTTTTTCGCCAAAATATGCGTCTTCGTTCACTATATCAAACTCTTTGCCCAGCGGTCCCTCTCCTTCTTTTTGCGAAGCCACCGCTGCAAAACCCGCCACCGACGGACTGCTGTCAAGTATCAGCGTCTGTTTGCCTGCCCGTTTAACCATTTTGTCTCCTCTTTCACTTTAAAAAATCAGCTTTTCTCGGTTATTATCTGCAAAAACAGCTCAAAAATTCTTTTTTGAATAATTTTGCTTTGATGTATGATCCCAAAAAGCTTTTCTTGCAATAATAAAAGCCGACACGGACTTATCCGTATCGGCTTTTTGTGTATTCGGTAATTTTTCCGCTTCGGTCATTCTTCCTGCGGATGCAGCTTTTTGATCTCTTCCACAAAGCTCTCCATAAATGGCGAGACCCATCTGCTTCGGTGGCAAAGCACCTGGCTGTAATATATCTGCGGCTCAACCTCTACGTTCAGCTTGACAAGCTCGCCTCGCTGAAGATGTTTTTCCACGGAATAATCGGGCAAAAATGCCAATCCCATTCCGCGGCGGAGCAGCTCAACCACGGCAGTAACGCTGTCTATCTCGATAAAATCCTTCAAAATTGCGTTGTTCTGCGCTGCCAGAGATTTCAGCTTGCTGTAGCAAACGCCGGTGTGCTCTGTAACGATAAAGTTGTTCTCGAACAGCTCGTCAATGGATATTTTTTCTTTTTTCGCCATTGCATATTCGGGGCTGCTCACAAAAACCAGCTTTCTCTTGCACTTATAATAGCAGCAGAGATCCTGATCTGTGTTAAGTCCGGTGGAGATATAGACCGTATCCAGCAAATTCTGCTTGAGAAGCTGCAGCAGTTCGGTGGTCTGTCCAACCTTGATTTTTATATCTATATTTTTATAGGCTTCCTTATATCTGGGCAGAATATCCACCATTTCGCTGAACATCAGCGACTCGACAACACCAACACGAAGGGTACCTCTCATGTCAGGGTGGTTGTTGCTGAGGTTGGAGGCTTTGTGCATGATATGAACAAGCTCGTAGGCATAGGCAAGAAACTCTTCTCCATATGCTGTAAGCGACACACTTTTTCCTATTCTGTCAAACAGCGGAAAACCCAGTTCACGCTCCAACTGCTGTATCTGCATTGTAACTGTGGACTGAACATAGTTCATCTCATTTGCGGCTTTTGTGAAGCTTTTGATCTCTGCAACCTGTATAAATGTCTGTATGTTTCTTATATCCATAATTCATCACCAAGTTTTTGCAACTAATAGTTTGAAAATTTAAACAATCCCATTCATCATATATTTAATTAATTATAACACATTTCTCACTTAATTGTAAATACATCTTGCCTCTATTCATCTAAAAAACAGATAATTTCATGGCTGAAACAGAACAGTTTACAGCACAAAAAAACAAGGGTTGTAACCAACCCCTGTTTTTAGTTAAGCTTTGATTTCAGTTTATTACTTTGCCTTTTTCTTGAATGCGAAGAATACTGTTACGC
>JAFSHJ010000201.1 GCA_017440425.1 Oscillospiraceae bacterium
AGTGTGGCGGCGGAGAGCCTCCGCAGGCATATCCGCGGACGAAACTGACGCTCACGCTTACAGTTTCTTAAATTTACGAAGCGTTTGGTGCAATTCCCGCGGAGTAAGCTGTTTTGTCTTTGCCGCGGAGAGTTAACGGGATTCTTAAGGGACTTGTCCCTTAAGCGCGGGCCGCGCAGGCCAACTCCTTGCGCTTGGCGCAACATAAAAATAATAAACAAAACGCTATGCCAAGCATAGCGTTTTAAAGGTGGAAGTCTATCGGGCGCTTGGCGCTTTATGTATTATAAATAAAAATCCTCTTCGGGGGTGGTCTCGCTCCAGGGACCGAACATCTCGCTGTATTTATTCTCGAAAAACATTGGAAAATATTTGTGGAAGCCGTTTTCGCAGCGGATCTTCAGCATCTCCTGAATATCCATCCAAAACACACGTCCCTCATCCGTTGCAGGGAGAAGCTCACCGCTGAATTTGTTGGTTTTGTAGAGGAAAACCAGATAGCGGTCGCCGTTTGCGGTGTTCAGCCAATGGATAATGCCGCAGCTCTGCAGATCGGTGACGGTGAGTCCCGTCTCTTCCCGCACCTCTCTTATGGCAGAAGCCATAAAGCTTTCGTCGGGCTCAACGTGTCCGCCGGGAAAGCTGATGCCCTTCCAGCTTTTCACGCGCTCCTGCACAAGTGCACGTCCCTTGTCATCGTATATCATAACCATGTTTGTCAGTTCTATCTGCGGCATAAAAATTCCTCCGAAAAAAGCGTATAACTGATTTTAGCATAATATTATACGAAAAAACAAGCAGAGAACAAAAAACTCTTTGCTTAAACAAAAAAATGTTATATAATAAAGATGTGTTTGAGGAAATTGTTGCAATAAAAAAACGAAAAAAGAGCACTTTAATATTGTGGTTATGAATGGTGGTGTAGCTATGCAGATCGACCTTGCTTTGGTGGAAAAAGCAAGAGGCGGAGATGAGACCTCCTTTGCGATGATATACGATATCATCCAGCAGGAGCTTTATAAGTATGCCCTTTATACGTTGGGCAACTCTCACGATGCCGAGGATGTTGTGGCAGAGACGTTTTTTGAAGCCTACAAAGGAATAAAACGGCTGAAGGAGCCTGCAGCATTCAAAAGCTGGATGTTCAAAATATTGAGCATAAGATGCAAAAAGAAAATCGCGGAATATGTCAAATTCCGCGGCAACTACGATATAGACGATTTTGTGGCGCTGGCGGATGACAGCCTGACCGCAGAAGAGCTGACCGAGAGGACAGAGATAACAAGAGCGCTGTCCTGCCTTAACACAGAGGAGCGTATGATAGTTGTGCTCACATCCATGCACGGATATACTACGCTCGAAATTTCAAAAATTTTAGGCAAGCCCCACGGCACAATAAGCTCCAAGCTGTGCCGTACATATGCAAAACTGAGAAAAATGTTGGGAGAGAGGTGACTGTATGATGTTTGAAAACAAAAAAGCCGAACAGGAAGTATCGCAGCAGGACATTATGCAGTCCAAACGCGACATAAAAGCCGTGCAGAGCAAGCTGAAAAAGTTTGATGCAGGCATTCCAAAGTCGGAACATGTTTCTTCGGAATATCTTTTGAGCAAGCAGAAAAAGAAGGTTAAGCAGTTCCCCGTGCAAACGGTCATCACAGCAGCGGCCGCAGCTGTGATCGTGATAGTTGCGGGAACATTGGTGCTGTCTGGCGGAATATTCAGCGCTTCCAAGGATGATGCCGAGCAGGCAAAACCGGAGGCACCGGCAGCGAGTTCGTCGGCGGCAGAAAGTATAATGACGAACACAAACGGCGACGAGGAGATGGCAGACGGAGTCATAGAGGAATACGAAGAGGAAAGCAGCTCTGCCGATGCAGAGGATGAAAAAGAAGCGGTTTATGCCGCAGGCAGCTACAGCGAGCTGCTGAAAGTGGTGGAAGGCGCGGCAGCAGATTTCTCTCACGTCATCTCGATGAATGCCAACCGAACCGAGAACGACGATGGATACGGAATAATCGGCAACGAAGTTGTGAAGATGGATTGTGAGATAATCCTGCAGACAAGCGAAGAGTTTACCGCTTTGTCGGCGGTGATGCTGGACGGTGAGCGGACGAATGTGTTCACCTACGGCAACAAGCGTGTGTTCAGCGTTTCGTCGGAGGAGATGGGCGAGCTCATCGGCATAGAGGATACGGCTACGGGTGAACTGCTGTCTGTGATAAAACTGGGCGCAGGCAGAATTGTTAAGCGCCTTGTGCTGGATGACGACAAGCTGGTCGTCATAGGCATAATCCCCAACGATGAAGAAAATTCCTACGGAGCTTTTGATGCAACTCTGGTCAGCGTGTTCAACCTGGCAGACGGATATCTGCCAGTTAAGGACGAGAGATTTGCCGCAGAGGGCGAGCTGTTCACCGTGATAACCAACTCGGGCGAGATATTCGTGGTCATCCGCCGTTTTGCCGTGGGCAGAATGAATATGTCCACCATGGAGATAGAGGGAATGGACTACATCCCCACCTTCCTCTATAACAGCACCGTGGACAGAATTGCTCCCTCCAACATATACATCAGCTCGGATATGGCATCCATGGACTACCTGATCATCTTCAAGGTGGACGGTGAAGAGGCAAACACAATGGCATATCTCGGTGCAGCCGATCCGCTGGTGGCAATAAACTATCTCATTGAAAAGATAAAGTAAACACAAAGGCAGAGGTATAACAATGAAACTGCTTGCAATAGATTCCAACAGCATACTCAACCGTGCATTCTACGGTGTGCCGCCCCTCACATCAAGGGACGGCACCCACACAAATGCAATATTCGGCTTTTTCAACATTGTGCTCAAACTGGTCGAAGAGCATTCTCCCGATGCGGTGGCATTTGCATTTGACCTCCGTGCCCCGACCTTCCGCCATAAGATGTATGACGGTTACAAGGCACAGCGCAAAGGAATGCCTCCCGAGCTGGCAATGCAGCTGCCCATCGTGCGGCAGATGATAGAAGAGATGGGCTACAAGATAGTGGATTGCGAAGGCTTTGAGGCTGACGACCTGCTGGGCACCCTTGCAAAAGCCTGCGACGACCGTGGGGACAGCTGCATCATCGCAACCGGCGATCGAGACAGTCTGCAGCTCATCACCGACAGAGTTTCGGTACAGATGGCAAATGTCAAAGGTATGGTCAAGGGCGACCTTTATGACCCCGAGGCATTCCGTGAAAAATACGGCATCGAGCCAATTCAGCTCGTGGATGTCAAGGCACTTATGGGCGACAGTTCGGATAACATTCCGGGCGTTGCGGGTATAGGTGAAAAGACGGCGCTGCAGCTCATTTCCAGTTTTGGCAGCGTGGACGGAGTTTACGAAAATATCAACTCTACGCAGATTAAACCGGGCGCAAGGGCGAAGCTGGAGGCAGGCAAAGAGATGGCCTATATGAGCCGAAAGCTTGCCACAATAACAAAAGATGCACCCATCTGCACAGAGATAGAATGCTACAGAAAAGAAGAGGGCAACTGCGCCAAACTCTATCACGAGCTTGCCCGTCTTGAGCTTTTCAAGCTCATCGAGCGTATGGGACTTGAACAGGGTGAGCTGCCCGTTGAAGAATCGGAAGAAAAAAGCGAAAGCAAAATTGTTGTCAGAAGAGCGGCTGCAGAAGATGCAAAGCTGATCGCAGACGCAAAAAAGACCTACGCCGTGTTTGAGTGGGAGGGCGATGAACCCGCAGTTGCATTTTTTGCGGTGAAGACATCCGAAACCGAGACGGTTGGTGTGATAGCATACAGAGAA
>JAFSHJ010000017.1 GCA_017440425.1 Oscillospiraceae bacterium
GGAACTGAAAAAATGAAAACAATAAAAATACTTCACATCTATTCTCAGGCGCTGGATCTCTACGGCGACTATAAAAACCTCACCGTGCTCTGTCAAAGGATCCGTGAAAGCGGTAACGAGGCTGTAATCACCGAGGTTCAGCTGAACGATACCATCGATACAAGCGGATACGATATGGTCTATATCGGTCACGGCAAGGTGAGCAATCTTGCTGCAGTTGCACCCCATTTTGCCGAATACGGCGAAAAGATAAAAGCCGCCATTGAGGGCGGACAGCTTTGGTTTGTAACCGGAAATGCCCGTCAGCTCTTCGGCAAAAGCTTCACAGATGCAAAGGGCAACGTAATAAACGGCATCGGACTGTTTGATTATATCGGTGTAGAGACAAATAAAGTCTACGTCTGCGATATGCTGGCACGTCCCGCTTTTGATAAAGATGCGCTGGCATACGGTTTTGCCAACCGCACATCCTATCTTGATGGCGAAAACAAATATCCGCTGTTTGAGGTGATTGAGGGCTTTGGCGACGGAAACGCCCCCGACGGCAAAGAGGGCACGCTCTATAAGAATTTCTTCGGCACATGGGCAATGGGACCCGCACTTGTCCGCAGTCCTTCGCTGATGAAAGAAATTTTGAAAAGACTCATCGGTGACGATGTGAATAAATGCGATTTCACACTTGAACAGAATGCATTTGATTTGGTTGCCGCTGAATTTAACAAAAAATAAGGCAAAGGAGCGAGAATATGTCAAACAACAATCCGACAACAGAGGTAAAACTTGAGAAAAACCTCTCTCCGATCAACGTGTGGTCGCTGGCACTGGGAAGCATCATCGGTTGGGGCGCATTTGTAATGCCCGGCAACACCTTCCTGCCCAAAGCAGGCCCCATCGGCACACTCATCGCCATGGGCATAGCCACACTTATAATGATATCCATTGCATTCAACTATAACTATATGATAAACCGCTACCCCGTTGCGGGCGGCGAATTCACCTACACAGAGAGATCTTTCGGTAAAATAGCAGGTTATATCTGTGCATGGTTCCTGGGACTTTCCTATCTCTGCATTGTTCCGTTGAACGCAACTGCACTTGCCCTCATCGGCCGCAATCTGTTCCCGCAGGTGTTCCAGTGGGGTTATCTCTATACCATCGGCGGCTACAGCATCTACACCGGCGAAGTTCTGCTGGCAGTCATTGCTCTTGTGCTGTTTGCAGTCATCAGCATCCGCGGCATCGGCGTGGCAGGCAAGTTCCAGACAGTTCTTGCGTTCCTGCTGGTTGGTTCCGTTGCAATTCTCGGTGTTGCCGCACTCATCAGCCCCCACGCAACACTTGAAAATATGCTCCCCGCATTCCAGACCACAGAAAGCGGCACTCCCTCCATCGGCGGCATTGTGGCGGTAATCGCAGTTGCACCCTGGGCATTCGTAGGTTTCGATTCCGTTCCTCAGGCTTCTGAGGAGTTCAACTTCTCACCCAAAAAGACAAAGATCATCATGGTGCTCTCCATCATCTTCGGCGGTTTGCTCTATGTGGTGCTCAACACCCTGACAGCAGCAGTTACTCCCGAGGGTTATGCAAACTGGCAGGAATACGTTGCAGCAATCGGCGAGCTGGAGGGAATACTCTCTCTGCCCACCTTTAATGCGGCAAAAACTCTGCTCGGTGTGCCCGGACTTATCGTTCTTGCAATAGCTCTGTTCTGTGCAGTGCTCAGCGGCATTATCGGATTTTATACCGCAACCAGCCGCCTGCTCTATTCCGTTGCAAAAGAGGGCGTTCTTCCCAAATCCTTTGCAAAGCTCCATCCCAAATATAAGACTCCCTACATTGCAATTCTCATTGTAATGATCGTTTCTCTCGTTGCCCCCTGGTTTGGACGCAACATCCTTGGTTGGGTTGTTGATATGTCCTCCACCGGCGCCGCCATCGGCTACGGCTTCACATCTGCCGCAACCTTCTACACCGTCTGCAAATATAAGGATGCAGGCATCGGACTTAAGATAAACGCAATTCTCGGCACAATTTTCTCCGCAGCGTTTATCGCTATGCTGCTCAGCCCCGCATCCGCAGGCTTCGGCGGTCTCGGCACAGAGCCCCGCATCGCACTGGCAATTTGGATCGTACTCGGCATTGCATTCTATCTCATCAGCCGCAGGCAGAACAAGGCAAAATAAAATATTTTGTGATTTGAACATTAAAAAAGGCTTGGTCAAACCAAGCCTTTTTTGCGTTATAGGTTATTTTAAAACACATTTTTTACAAGCCTCAAGATGCATACGTTCTACATCCGCCCAGGTTATTTCGTGGCTGTTTTTACCGGCACATTGTGATTCATAATGGTATTTTTCACTTGTTGATCCGCC
>JAFSHJ010000202.1 GCA_017440425.1 Oscillospiraceae bacterium
ACCTGGGCAATCAGCCCTCTGGCTTGCAGTTCTTCATAGATTCCCATAGTTTTTTCCTCCAAATAAAAATCCCCCTGTCCCGTATTCGGACAGAGGACGAATGGGGGTCATCCGTGGTACCACCTCTGGTTCGAGTATTCCTCACGGAGCACTCCTTGTCATCTGCTTAATATGTGTGTATGCATATCGGCACAGATGTGACGCTGTATCGGGCGTACCCGTCTTACCCTACTGAGAGAATAGTCTGTTTAGGCAGCGGCTCCGGAATGTATTCAAAGCAGCGGACCTGTGTCCTCTCACCTGCCGGACACTCTCTGAAAAGCCGTGACTGTTCTACTTGTTTCCTTCATAGCCTTGGTCAATATATATTTTAGTATATCATATTTGTAAAAAAATGCAAGAGAAAAGAGAAAAGTTTTTTTATCCGGAAGGCTAAAAATGCGGCAGCTGTATTGAAAAGTGGATGGTTTAATATAGTGCTTGGAAGTGTTTAGTGGAGAAATGGGTGTGGAAAAAAAGAAAAGTGTCATTTCAAGAATGTTGATAATTCGGCAAGAAATGACACTTTTTTGATTATATAGTGTTGAGGCAAAATGGGAACTCAATATGTAGGTGTTGAAAAGTTGAAAAATACGGTGGAAAACTCTTAAAAACCGGTAATAACTTTTGGATCATGATTTGGAGGAAGCAGATGCTTCGGTGTTGGCAGCTGTTTTCAAAGTAAGATCGTGAATCCACTTAAACCGGTTAACCTTAACGATAGCAACAAAGCATTTCAAAATTTGGTCGCATTTCAGGCAGCAGAAGACCACAACCGGCGGAAAGTGAAAAACAAAGGCAGAAAGCAAGGATGACGGGATAACTACCAGCCAGATAAAGATCATATCGTTTTTGAAAACGAAACTGGTATCTCCGCCGGCTCTGACAATTCCGCCCAAAACAGGAACCTGATATGCTGTACCAACAAGAGTGACAGAGAGTACGGTCAGGAAAGTTCGTGAGAGCTGCAAAGATTCGGCAGTAACATCGTAAAGTGAGATAATGGGGGTGCGGAGCAGGAACATCAGAAGGCCGGATGCGGTGCCAATAAACAAATAAAGGATCTGCAAGGTTTTGGCATAGCTGATGACTTTGGCGCGGTCGCCGCTTCCTACTGCGTTGCCGATAATGACACTGGATGCATTGCCGCTGGCATAGGCAAAGACGGAGACAACGCTAAATAACGTTGTAGCAATGCTGTTGGCGGAGATAACCGATTCGGTCAAACGGCCGAGAATTGCTGTCTGCACAGAGGTGCCGATTCCCCAGATAACCCCCGATGCGATAATCGGGAGACCAACCTTTACAAAGCTTTTGATATAGGCCGACCAACCGACGGTAGGAACGGAAAGAGAGACGGAGTTCTTGAATCGACGGATAAAGGTATAATGCAGCTTTTTATCAATGAACAAGACATAGACAGCAGTGACGACAAGCTCCACAATTCTGGAGGTGAGGGTGGCGATGGCAGCACCCACGCCACCCAACTCCGGTGCGCCAAAGTGGCCGAAAATAAGGATGTAATTGAGTGAGATATTTACAATCAAAGCCATCACAGAGACGGCAAAACCAATGCCAACCGATTTTACACTTCGCATGGAAGCGAGAAGAATGGTGGTTATGGCAAAAACCGGGTAAGAAAGAGCGACAATGCGAATATATTTAGCACCTTCACCGATGACAGCAGCCTTATCTGTGAGCAGACCGATAATTTCTGCAGGGATGAACATGACAACGGTCATGGTTATCAGCGCGGCAGTAAGGCCAATCACGAGACCGATGGTTGTGATGCGCCGGATAGAATGGGTGTCTTTCTTTC
>JAFSHJ010000203.1 GCA_017440425.1 Oscillospiraceae bacterium
CGGAGATAACGTCTATCAGCGTGAGAGAGTTGCCGTTTTTGTCTGTGTCAATGGGGTCGGATATGTAAACGTCCTGGGCACATTTTTTGCGGGAGCGAAAATACATCAGTATCTCGTTTTCAATGCACCGCGCCGCATAGGTGGCAAAGCGGGAGCCCTTGTCGGCATCAAAGGTGGATACCGCCTTGATAAGTCCGATGGTGCCGATGGATATAAGGTCATCCTGATCGTCGGCGGCAGAGTAATATTTTTTGATAACGTGGGCAACAAGGCGGAGGTTGTGCTCCACCAGCATGTTTTTTGCCTGCACGTCGCCCTGCTTCACCTTTGCAAGGCATTCCGCCTCCTCCTTTGTGCTGAGGGGACGGGGGAAGGAGCTGCCGGTGAGATGCAGCGCAAGAAAAAGCAGCCCCGGCAGCATAAATAAAAGTTCTGTCATATCAAACACCTCCGCTGTAATTATATTTGCAGCACAGAATGTCCCTTGCCGATTTAGATTTTTTTATTTTTTAGCCCGTAAAGCTATTGACAAAAGTGAATTATTGTGATATTATTTTGATATCAAATAGATTTGGAGGGTTGAAAATGCAAGAAAAAGTATTGTCTAACAAAAAGAACGGAATGCTGGTTTTGCTGTTGCTCATCATTGCGTATATCGCAGCGACCGCAGGTGTGATTTTCGGCGGAATAATGATGGATGAGGGAGGCAACCCCGTTTTGTTCATCGTCAGCATGCTGGTGTTGTGCTTTGGCTGGATCGTTATCCCGGGACTCAAGGTGCTCAAACCCCAGGAGGCTTTGGTGCTCACGCTGTTCGGTAAATACATCGGCACGCTCAAGGATAACGGATTTTATTTTGTAAATCCCTTCTGCACAGCGGTCAATCCCGCAGCAAAAACAAAGCTCAACCAGAGCGGCGACGTGAAATCCATGGGAATGGTCACAAACACAAACGGCGCAGCGGTGGATGCAGAGGCAATGAACAAAAAGCTTTCCCTTAAAATAATGACACTCAACAACAACCGCCAGAAGATAAACGATTGCCTGGGCAACCCCGTTGAGATAGGCATTGCGGTAACATGGCGCATCGTGGATACCGCAAAGGCTGTGTTCAATGTGGATAACTACAAGGAGTATCTCTCCCTGCAGTGCGACAGCGCACTTCGAAACATCGTCCGCCTCTATCCCTACGACGTTGCACCCAACGTTGACACAACAGGTGACGGCATTGCAGATGACGGCAGCCTGAGAGGCTCCAGCGAGATCGTTGCAGGCAGGATCCGTCAGGAAATTCAGGACAGAGTGGATGAAGCAGGCATCGAGATAATCGAAGCCAGAATAACCTACCTTGCATATGCCACCGAGATAGCAGCGGTAATGCTCCAGCGTCAGCAGGCATCCGCTATCATCGATGCAAGAAAGATGATCGTTGACGGTGCGGTGGGCATGGTTGAGATGGCTCTTGAAAGACTCAGCAAAAACGAGATCGTGGAGCTGGATGAAGAGCGCAAGGCAGCAATGGTATCCAACCTGTTGGTGGTGCTGTGCGGAAACAAGGATGCGCAGCCTATAGTAAATTCGGGAAGTTTGTATTGATATGGGTGAGAATCAGAAAAAGCAGGTGCCGCTGAGACTTTCGGCAAAGCTCTACGATGCAATTGCGGCGTGGGCAGAGGACGATTTCCGCTCTGTCAACGGGCAGATAGAATATCTGCTGACAGAGTGTGTCCGCCAGCGCAAAAAGAACGGCAAATATGTGTCGGATGAGATCGATGTCCCGCCGGAACTGGATATTGAATAACTGAATATCGGTTTAAAAAGCAAGGCATATCCTTTTTGGGGTATGTCTTGCTCCATTGTGTAAAATTGGGATAAACACACAGATTTGGTTAAATTGATATTGACAAATTTTTTGTTAAGTGGTATATTTAAAAGGTATGAGGGAGTAGTTTGCGCATTTTTTGCTTAAGGTTGGCAGGGTGCGTTTTCAAGGTCAACAACATGGCTTTTCAGCCTGGCTTGAATTAAAAACGAGACTTATGCGCAGGATAGCTGTGCATAAGTCTTTTTTAATAAACTGTTCCCACGGATAAAAAAACAAAAGGAGAGTTTGGATTGAAACACTATCTTGAACAGCTTCCCGAAATTTACAAAGAGTTGGAAGCCGACGGAACCGGCCTTTCCGCTGCCGAGGCTGCAAAGCGCCTTGAGCAGAACGGCAAGAACAAGCTGGTAGAGGGCAAAAAAGAATCCCTTATCCACCGTTTCTTCAAGCAGCTCGCCGAGCCTATGACAATTATTCTTTTGGTTGCGGCAGCCATCTCTGCAGGCGTTGAGATCTACGAGGGAATCCACAGCGGACATATGGGCTTCCCCTCCGACGTTGTCATCATCCTTGCAGTTGTTCTCATCAACGCAATTCTCGGTGTTTTCCAGGAGAGCAAGGCAGAAAAAGCCATCGAAGCTCTGCAGGAAATGTCCAAAGCACAGTCTAAAGTTATTCGTGACGGCAAACAGATCAGCATTCCCAGTGAAGACCTTGTAGTGGGTGACGTTATCGTCCTCGAAGCAGGCGACGCAGTTCCCGCAGACGCAAGAATTATGGAATGCGCCTCCATGAAGATCGAAGAGGCAGCACTCACCGGCGAATCTGTTCCCGTTGACAAAAAAGAAGAGGCACTCAAAGCCGGCGAAAACGGCGACGTACCTCTGGGCGACCGCAAAAATATGGTATTCATGGGCTCCACCGTTGTTTACGGCCGCGGCAAGGCTATTGTTACAGCCACCGGTATGGATACCGAAATGGGTAAGATCGCAGACGCACTTGCTCAGGCTGAAGAGGGCAAAACTCCCCTCCAGATCAAGCTTGCGGGTCTCTCCAAAATACTCACCTATCTCGTTATCGGCATCTGTGTGATCATCTTCGGTGTTCAGATCGCCCGTGCATTTATTCAGACAGGCACCATCGGCTTTGAACCCATCCTCGATTCCTTCATGATCGCCATCTCCCTGGCAGTTGCAGCTATCCCCGAAGGACTTGCAACTGTTGTTACCATCGTTCTCTCCATCGGCGTTACCAATATGTCCAAGAGAAACGCTATCATCCGTAAGCTTACCGCTGTTGAGACTCTCGGCTGCACACAGATCATCTGCTCCGATAAGACCGGTACCCTTACACAGAACAAGATGACCGTTGTTGACTACTACAGCGAAGACGAGAAGCTGCTTGCAAACGCAATGTCTCTCTGCTCCGATGCCGAGTTCGATAACGATGTCGGCACCGCTGTGGGCGAACCCACCGAGTGTGCACTGGTCAACTATGCCGAGAAGATCGGCCTTTCCAAGAACACCCAGAAGGACCTCTATGTAAGAATCGGCGAAGTTCCCTTCGATTCCGGCAGAAAGATGATGTCCACCGTTCATAAAACTCAGGACGGCGCTCTTGTTCAGTTCACCAAGGGTGCTCCCGATGAGCTTCTCAAGAAGTGCACCAAGGCTCTTGTAGGCGGCGTTGAGGTCGAGATGACCGACGCTATCGTTGCCGAGATCCTTGCAGCAAACAAGAAGATGGCAGACAAAGCTCTGCGTGTTCTTGCAGCAGCAAAGAAAGATCTCGCTGCCGAGCCTGCAGTATATGAGCCCGAAACCGTTGAATGCGACCTCTGCTTCATCGGTCTCTCCGGCATGATCGACCCGGTGCGTCCCGAAGTTAAGGATGCTATCGACGAGTGCCGCTCCGCAGGTATCCGTCCCATCATGATCACCGGAGACCACTAAGACACCGCTGTTGCCATTGCAACAGAGCTTGGCATCATCACCGATGCAAGTCAGGCTATCATGGGCGCAGAGCTGGATGATATCACCGACGAAGAGTTTGAGAACGCAGTTGAAAACTACAGCGTTTACGCACGCGTTCAGCCCGAGCATAAAACAAGAATAGTCAACGCATGGCGCAAGAAGGGCATGGTCACCGCTATGACCGGCGACGGCGTTAACGACGCTCCCTCCATCAAGAATGCCGACATCGGCGTTGGCATGGGCATCACCGGCACCGACGTTACCAAAAACGTTGCCGATATGATCCTTGCAGACGATAACTTTGCAACCATCGTTTCCGCAGTTGGCGAAGGCCGCCGTATCTACGATAACATCCGTAAAGCTATCCAGTTCCTGCTGGCATCCAACCTCTCCGAGGTTCTCTCCATCTTCTTTGCAACACTCCTCGGTTTCACCATCTTCCAGCCTGTTCACCTTCTGTGGATCAACCTGATCACAGACTGTTTCCCGGCACTGGCTCTGGGTATGGAGAAACCCGAATCCGATATCATGAACCGTAAACCCCGCGAGTCCAAAGAAGGCATTTTTGCCGGCGGTCTTGGCTTCGCAGTTGGCTATCAGGGCGTTCTGGTAACCCTCATCACCCTTGCGTCCTATGTGATCGGCAGATTCTGGCTTGCGGATCTCCACCACGCAGATGCAATTGCTGCAGGCACCTATTCCGCAGAAATGCTGGGCACCAGCATGGCATTCCTCACCCTCTCCC